>JAHDFR010000005.1:0-3537 GCA_020628065.1 Acidimicrobiales bacterium | reverse complement strand
CGATGTGTTAGCGGCAGGCGACTCATCAATCGCATCGGAGTCGGTACCGGTGGCAGCAGCAAGGGCCTGAGCCACTTGTCGCATCGACTGCTCGGCTGAGTCAAGGACGGCGCCCGAACCAGGGATGGTGTCTCTGATCATTGACGAGACTCCATCCATCAGGTCGGCAACGGCGTCGGCCACATCGTGCACCGCCGACGCCGACTCGGATCTGACTCGCATTGCCACTTGCTCAACATGCTCCGCAACTCCCAGAGGGTCGGGCACTCGATCTCCAAGACCTCCAGTCGAACCCATTCGGTCTATAACCGAACGCATCTCGCTGTTAAAGCGTTGAGTCGCATCCTCAAGAGCGCTTCTCAGTTCTTGAAGCCCCTGCTGTAGAGCCTCGGCTGGATCCGATTTTTTGGTCATTCCAGAATTCTAGTAGGGGCCGGCCTACAGGACTTTGTCGACAAGTTCCTTGAGGTTCGTTGCCACCACTGCAGGTCGAGGGTCGACCGGCAGGTCAGTGGCCTGTGTTACGCCGCTGAGCACAAGACCGAAATGGGCGCCCATCGCTCCGGCGAATTGCCCGTCAGTGTCGGGGCGGTCACCAACCATCAGCAGCCGCGGCTCTGACCGGCCGCCGCTGCTATCCATTTGGGCGTCGACAATCGAGCGGACCAGGCGCGCTTGTGGGGCATGTGGTTTGCCCGCAACCTCAGGAACAACGTCTGTGGCCGTTCGCACCGCGGCGACGATGGCGCCGCCGCCGGGGAGAAAGCCTCGTTCGCTCGGGTACATGGCGTCGGGTGGCGATGAAGCGTGCCCCAGCCCTTATTGCCAGAACCGCGGCTGATAGACGGCCGTAAGACAGCCCCCAATCGAGACCGACGACGACGGCGTCAACACCGTCGTGCTCGGCTTCGGCAGCGCCCACAGACTCAACGCCGCGGTCATCCAGGGCGTCCATAACGCCGGGTCCGCCGAGCACAAACGCCCGAGTGTCCGACTCAAGGAGCGACGCCGCCGCGGCGGCTGACGACACGACCATGCCGTCGGCACGTACGCCGAATCTCGCCAGCTTGTCTTCCAACTCGCTGATTCGGCTGAATGAGTTGTTGGTAACGAACAGGGTCGGCAAGCCCTCGGCTTGAAGCCGGTCGATCGCCTCGGCCGATCCCGCTATTGGATCGGCTCCGGTCCAGACCACGCCGTCGAGATCAAGAATCCATGCTGACGGCGGCTCGACGTCAGCGCCGTCAGCCGCCAGCATGAATCGATCCGAGGGGGCGGTCGGCCTCAGGCCAGGCCCTCACGTGCAGGATGCTGCATGGATGGCGTCGATGGACCGCCCCAACATGGTGTTGAACTCCTCATCCGACTGCTGGGCGCTGAGCCCCTCAGCCAACGCTCGCGAGAAGCTTGCGATGATGCCGTTGTTTTCCGCCAAACGACGATTGGCATCGTCCTTCGAGTAGCCACCGGACAGCGCTACCACCCGGAGAATGCGATCGTGGGCGATCAGATCACTGTAGAAATTGGCCTGCTCGGGAAGTGTCAGTTTCAACATGACCTCTTGTCCGGGGGCCAGGCCGTCGGCGTGCTCGGTAATAGCCGACCGCAACAGCTCCTCGGCTTCAGCCTTGCTGGGGCTGTGGATATCGACTTCGGGCTCGATGATCGGTACCAGACCGGCGTTAAGGATCTGATGTCCCACCTCAAATTGCTGGTCGACCGCTGCCTTCACTCCGGCAGGATCCGCGATCTTAACGACTGAGCGCATCTTGGTGCCGAACACGCCCTTCTCCCGTGCTCGGCTCAGAAGGTCATCAAGCGCTGGGATCGGCTTCATGAGTTGCGCCCCGTTCGCTTCATCAGCGAGACCTTTATCAACCTTCAGGAACGGGACGACCTGTCGTTCACTCCAAAGGAAGTCTGCGGTTCCCTTGCCCTGAACTTCGCGGTCCATGGTTTGTTCGAAAAGGATGGCCCCCAGCACCTTGTCTCCGGTGAAGTTCGGGCTGGTCATGATCCGGGTCCGCATTTGATGAATGAGGTCGAACATTTCGGTCTCGCCGTCATACTCGGCTTCTTCGACGCCGTACTGCCGGAGGGCTTCAGGCGTGCTGCCGCCGCTCTGGTCCAAAGCGGCAATGAACCCCTCTGCGCTTCCAACCTTTTCACGCTGTGACTGACTCATGACTTTTCTACCTTTGTTTCTTACCGTTGAGGCTTCAGAAGCCTCTTGATGCGATCTACGTCGGAGAAGCTCCGTTGCTCTACGAATCTGATGCAGCTCACTGTCGGATGGCGAGATCATCTCGGCTGCTTTGACGAGACGATCTTAGCGGCCGCCTGATGCCTTAGAGGCCATTCAAGCCGGGACGGCCGAACATCCTCCGCCGTCAGCCACGGTCGAGTTGTTACAGCGCCGCCAGCCGTTCGGCGGCGTCGCCGAAGGTGCTGTCGGCGTTCACGATCTGTCCGAAGAGCCGCCGAGCGTGAGCCCGATCACCAACCCGCTCATAGAGATCGCCTAGTGCGTACCATCTACGCATGTGATGTACAGAAGGTCGGCCTTTGGCCGACGGGGCCTTCTCCAACGTGCGTATAGCGTCCGTCAAGCGCCCCTGGTCGGCCAGGCTGCCGGCCATAACGATCCGACCTTCTTCAATGAGCGCCGGCTCCGGGGACTCCGAACCCAGCTCTTTCCACAGCCGTTCGACTTCGTTCCATTCCTCCATGGCTCTGGCGCAATCGGCCAAGACCGGGTGCTGTTCAACTGAGCCGGTTACGGCATGGAACTTACGAAGATCAGCGGCGGCCTTCCGCCACTTGCCTTGGCGGTACCGTGACAGACCGAGGAGTTCGAGCACCTCGGGTACACCCGGCGCCAGTTTGTCGATGGACAACAACAGACGTTCCGCATCCCCGAATCGGTCGCCGGCAAAGGCCTTGGCTGCATCCTCGAGCCGCCCGGTCAGTTTCGCCCGTGTGGAGCCGGCTACAGAGCCGAAGTCAACCCCCGAGACATCAACCGCCGCCCGCCGCCGCTTTGACGATGACGATCGCTTCTTCGACGACTTTGCCTCGTCAGGCACACGCTCAATCCGGTACCGGGGCGTCTCGTCCTTGCGCTCGAATTCCGAGGACGGGGTCGGCCGATCGGCTCGATCTTCGCTCGGCGGCCGTCGATCTCGACTAGGTGACCCACCTGGCCTCGGCTGCCCTGAAGTATCGCTTCTGCGGCCGCCTGCGGATCTTGCACCGGAGGCCGAACGCCGAGGCTGGCCCCCGCCGCTGCGACCACCAGGCTTGCCGCTTCTCTTTGCGTCGGATGACGGTTTGCGTCTCGGCCTTGAGTCAGCCATATCCCTTGATCCTATAGCGGTCCGATGAAGCAAAAAGGGCCGCCACCTATACGGTGGGGGCCCTTTTCTTAGAAACCGGCGGCGTCCTACTCTCCCAGGCCGTCTCCGACCAAGTACCATCGGCGCAGGAGGACTTAACTTCCGTGTTCGGGATGGGAACGGGTGTATCCCCTCCGCAATC
>JAHDFR010000239.1 GCA_020628065.1 Acidimicrobiales bacterium | reverse complement strand
TGTAGCGGTCGGCCCAGTCGAGGACCTTGTCGACGTAGGCGGTCGAGCGGTTGTACCTGAACAGGGCGGCACGGATGTCGCCGAGGGTGCCGGTGGGGCAGAGGTGGTTCACGGCGGCATGGGCCGCGTCGACGATGTCGTGTGGGTTGGAATGGCCATCCCGGTCGGCGTCGGTCCCGTACATCGCCCACGACGACGGGATGAACTGGAACGGGCCGACCGCGCGATCCCAGACCGTGTCACCGTCGAGGCGGCCCTGGTCGGTGTCGCGGATCCGGGCAGTGTTGTTGGTGCCGTTGAGTGCGATCCCGATGATCGGCGGCGAGACAACGCCGTCAGCCCCGACGATGGCGCCGGCGTAACGGCCGTGGTTGGACTCGACCCTGGCGATCCCGGCAAGCATGGTCCACGGCAACCCGTCACAGCGCTCGGCTGCGGCTCGGTAAATCTCGATGAGCCGCGGGGTGACATCAGATACCGCCTCACGAGACGGACGAACACCGAGACCGTTGCGTGCGCTTGGAGCGGTTGCTGCCGCACCAGCGGCGAGGGCGACGGCAGCGGCTGCGACTACGAGTGGTGTGGCGAGGAGACTTGTGACGGCGGTGAGGAGGCGTGTCACGAGGGTCGACGCCACGAGCTCTTGGGAGTTGCCACCACGGCTCGTCAGATCCCATCGACACCCACAAGCCAGGACTGACCCATGAAATTGTCACGGCGGGAACGGGGCACTGCCGTCTCTTAGACTCAGAAGGCACTCCTCGAGCAGCGCATCAGAGCTGCGCATGCGGCGCGCGACCGAACCGGCGGAGCGCTGCCTGGGCATGCGGGGAGCCTCCGGGATAGCGACGGGACGTAATAGACGCCGATCTGTAGGCACGCTGGCAGTCGAGCGAGGTGAACCACAACACTGCCTTCTCGACTTGCCGTAGACGAGACCGGATCACGTGCGGTGTAGGTCAGGTCCGCGATCCAGCACTACCCGGAGAGTTGCACAGCTCAGCTCCTATCATCAGGGCCGTGAGCCACTCCACCAACGCCGGGAGTTCAACGGTCAAGGGGACCCTGGATTTGGAGCGTGGTCCGTCGTAAAGTATGCGGCTCGGCGAAGGATCTCATTCTTGTTCTCAAGCCACCTGCCGCCGCGACGCCGGTGGGTGAGGAGTTCCCTGAGCTCCGCAGCGGGCGCCCGTCACGGACGTCGCTGGGCGAGACATCATTTTCGCATCGTCGCGTAACAGGCTTGGTTATCCAACCCGCGCTGGTTCGAATGAAAGTCCTGTTAGGCCGGCCCGCAGATAGTCGTCATACCAGCGGCTCCCGCACATGAGCCTCCGGACTGGCTCAGGTGGAGAAAAGAGTGAGTCCCCGGCGAGTTGATCTGCGATGTCGAGAGCATGTATCCCCTCGAGCGTTCCCGAGGGTCGTCGAATGGAACGCGCCTCGTCGACTATGTCAAGTCGGGCCGCAACGAGCACGAGTCGATAGCCGCCGTACGGGAGCTGCGCAGGTACCTCGGCTACCCCAAAGCGGTTGAGGAGGACGCTTCCCCACGCCTCGTCTGAGGCGACAAACGCCAAAGGCGAGCCTGAACCTACACTCATGAAATCGGCAAGAGGTAGACCTTCAGTGTCGGGGGACAAGCGGCTGACTCTGTGGAGTGCGGACGGCGATGCCCAGTGCTCGATCGGATCTGCAGTCGTCTGGGCGGAAAAGGATGCGAAGTCATTTGTTCGAAAAGAGATCAGCTGTGTCACGAACCCTCCCGTCTGGACAACCTGGCCGTTCTCGCCCAATCGTTCGTCGCCGCTAGTTCAACTGCAATCGAGTGAAGTTCGTCTAGCACGGCCGAGCGCCCACCGGTTTGGCTGGCCTCCCTGATGCGGTCGTATACGCTGTCGATGTACTCGTGGGTCCTCGTCGCCCGGTGTGCTCCGGGAGCGAGGTAGACGCCGTTGGCGGCGGAGTTAATGTCGATCCCGTGAGTGCTTAGGATCTGTCGAGCAAGCCTAGCGCTTTCGCGTGAGTGGCCGTGCGGAATGATGTGGTGCGCCTCCGCCCCTTCGAATGGCGCGTCGCCGAGAGCTCGTCTGAGTGCGCCGTTCGGGCAGATGTTGTGAACGAGGACGGACTCGCTGCCAGCGACCACGAAGTACGTGTGAATTCCGTCGATCGTCAAATTGAAGGCTTGCGCGAATGACGCTGAGTTCCAGTCTAGTTCGTCTGTGATTGTTGCTACGCCGCCTCGGGCGGTACGCACAGTATCTCCGACCTCGAGTTCACCAGCCTGGACCCAGGTCATCGCCGACTCGCTCCAGAACGGATGGTCAGACGTCGTGGTCAGCTCCTCGCCGTCGACATCGAGCGGAACGAGAATGTCGTTGTGGACCCAGATCGCCGCCACCTGACGGCTGCCCGACTCCCCGGTCTCGGGGTCTTCGGCCCAAACCCAATCTCCCACCCGAATCTCGGAGATCGTCTTCGTCTCACCGTTTGCCATAAGAACTTCGGTGGCTTCATCGAACGAGCAAAGTCGGCGAACAGCCGTCGTGTCGACGATTCGGTTGATCAGCCGGCCACCGGCAAACGGAATAGCTACAGCGGCGCATGCCCATCCGCTCCCAGTCAAGCAATCGTAGCCATCGATGAGGTCGCCGATGCCGGGCAAGAAGGAGCCGAAGAGCAATGCCGCTTCGCCAGCGCTCATCTGACTTCTCGAGACGAAGTCGACTCGGTAGGAGGCATCACGACTCGAAACGCCCGAGCCCGTTCGGGTGAGGTCAGCAACCTTCCCGTCGACATCGAAGATTTCGAACCAGACGGTGGGCAGGGGATCCCCGGCTGGCGTCTGCGTTCCTGTTGTGGCCACAACCCGCAGTCCGGCTTCGATTGCCCTGTAGACCGGATCGTTGTAGCAATCAGCGTTGGGAGGACAGTGCCCAGACGGGTCGGTCCAGACTGTCACCGCTCCGCGCACGTACAGGTAGCGATTCGGGGTGTCGTAGACCGGGTCAGCCATGATGAATCGACCGAGTGTGGGGTCGTAGTGGCGGGCGTTGTAGTCAATGAGACCGGTGCCGGGGTCGTCGGTTTGGCCGGTGTAGGTGAAGTCGGAGCCGAGCTGGTTGGACGTGCCAGAACGCAGCGCCCCGTAGGGCGTGTAGCGCTGGATAGCAACCGTTCCGGAGGTGTCGACATTGCCGGTGTTGGAGCCAAGGTGGTCGGTGATGACGAGTGTGAACTGCCCGTCTTCGGTGAGTCCGATCGTCATGCCGGCGAACCGGTGGTGAACCGTCCTGGTCTCTGAGCTGCTGCCGCCACCAGCGGTGGTTGTGGTGCTTGGCGCAGTGGTGGTTGTGGTGGGTGCTGTTGTGGTGGTTGTGGGTTGGGTGGTTGTGGTGGTGCCACCGCCGCCGCTGCCTTGGTTGGTGACTTGGGAGAAGTCGAACCAGCCGGCGCAGTTGATGGTGTCGCCGCCGTTGTTGAGGACGGTGGCGCAGCCGGAGTTGTAGTCACCGGCTCGTGAGACGAGGGTGTCGCTGGTTGGGTAGGTGTGTCCGTCGATGGTGACGGATTGGATTCGGAGTGCTCCGGCTGGGGTGTTGGGGAAGTCGATCCGGATGTCGTTGATGGTGGCGGTGGCGGGGACGTTGGTGAAGGTGTGGGTCTCCCACTGGCCGCCGCCGACGGTGACGGTTTCGGAGCCGACGACTGTGCCGTTGACTTCGAGGTTGTAGGTCTCGTTGCCGCTCCAGGTGCCGGCCTCAACGGTGACAGTCTGGAACCCGCCACTAGCGGTGGTTGTTGTCGTGGGTGCGGTGGTTGTGGTGGTTGGTGCTGTTGTGGTGGTTGTGGGTTGGGTGGTTGTGGTGGTGCCACCGCCACCGCCCTGGTTGGTGACTTGGGAGAAGTCGAACCAGCCTTCGCAGTTGATGGTGTCGCCGCCGTTGTTGAGGACGGTGGTGCAGCCTGAGTTGTAGTCACCCATGCGGGAGACGTCGGTGTCGCTGGTTGGGTAGGTGTGTCCGTCGATGGTGACAGATTGGATTCGGAGCGCTCCGGCTGGGGTGTTGGGGAACTCGATGCGGATGTCGTTGATGGTGGCGTTGGCGGGGACGTTGGTGAAGGTGTGGGTTTCCCATTGGCCGCCGCCGACGGTGACGGTTTCGGAGCCGACGACGGTGCCGTTGACTCTGAGGTTGTAGGTGGGTTGGCCGGCCCAGGTACCCGCCACCACCGACACCGTCTTCGAACCGCCCGATGTCGTCGACGTCGTGGTGGGTGCGGTTGTCGTCGTGGTCGACGGAGCCGACGTCGACGACGTGGTCGTGGTGGTGCCACCGCCGCCCGAGCCGGCGCCGCCGTTCGGATCGATGGTGATTTCGTAGTTGTCGGTGATGTAGTAGGTCTCGATGCCGTCGAGGACGCGTTTCACTCTGACGCCGTCGGCGTCGTAGAGCGAGTCCATGTCGGCACCGGCACCGTTGATCT
>JAHDFR010000004.1:91110-109603 GCA_020628065.1 Acidimicrobiales bacterium | reverse complement strand
GTCCTGCGCCGCCTAGGCTCGGATTTGATGGAACCCACGCTCATAGCAGTCATTGCCGTTGTTGTCGTTGTTGCCCTGGTGGGCGGCCTGTGGTTGGTTCGCAGCCGTGGTCAGCGACAGTTGCAGGCTCCCGCCGATCCTCGCGTATCGGAGAGTGCCGGGTCGACGGCGGTGCTGGACGCCCCGGATGTCGAAGACACGGAGGTCGACGACCAGACGGTCGTGGTCGAAGACACCGCCGCGCCGGATGTCACCGTCGAGCCGGATCTCACCGTCGGGCCGAAGCCGTCGTTTTTCGAGCGGTTGGGCAAGGCCAGAAGCGCCTTTAGCGGTTACCTGGGTGGTCTCGTTGGATTGTCGAAGGTCGGGGAGGAGGAGTGGGAGGAGCTCGAAGAGGCCCTCATCCGGGCTGACGTCGGGGTCAAGACAGCGATGAATCTCATCTCCGACGTTCGCAATCAGGCCAAAGAACAGAAGGCTGAGGACGGTGCCGCCGTCTTGGGGCTGCTCAAAGCCCGTATGCATTCCGAGTTGGCTGATAAGGACCGTTCGCTACGTATCGACGACGATTCCACCAACGTCTGGTTGTTTGTCGGTGTGAACGGCGTCGGCAAGACAACGACCATCGGCAAGTTGGGCAAACGCCTCGCCGTTGAAGGACACAAGCCCCTCATGGCGGCCGGTGATACATTCCGGGCTGCAGCGGCCGAGCAGTTGACCATGTGGGCTGAGCGGTCCGGTTCGGAGATCGTCCGGGGCAACGAGGGTGGAGATCCGTCGTCGGTCATCTTCGACGGCGTGGCCGCAGCTGCGTCGAGGGGTTGTGATGTGGTGTTGGCCGATACCGCTGGGCGCCTTCAGAACAAGACCAACTTGATGGAAGAGCTGTCCAAGGTCCGCCGGGTGGCGGCCAAAGAGCCGGGCAACGTCACCGAAGTTCTCCTGGTGCTCGACGCCACCACCGGCCAAAACGGATTGTCTCAGGCCAAAGTGTTCACTGAAGCGGTTGACGTGACCGGTGTTGTGCTCACGAAGCTGGACGGTTCAGCCAAAGGCGGTGTGGTTTTCGCCATCGAGTCCGAGTTTGGTCTTCCGGTCAAACTCGTCGGCCTGGGGGAGGGAGTCGACGACCTCGTCGATTTCCAGCCCGCAGAATTTGTGGATGCTCTGTTCGAGTAGGACTTGAGAAAGCGGCTACACCTAAGCCGAACCAACTGCTAGTCGGCCGTAGTCGTCGGGCGATAAAACACCGCCAACAGGCCGACGGCGCTGATGAGGCCGCCGCCGAACGAGATGATGGGGCCCGACCAGCCGTCGAACGCCAACTCATGACCGGCCGGTAGAATCGCTGTTGCCATGTTTGAATCACTGACCGACACTTTTGAGGGAATTTTCAGCCGACTCCGCAACAAGGGCGTGCTGACCGAAGCCGATGTCGATGAGGTGCTTCGGGAGATTCGGGTCGCCCTGCTCGAGGCCGATGTCAATCTGACCGTGGTCAAGAGCCTCCGGGACCGCATCAAGGCCAGGGCCGTGGGCGAAGAGGTCCACAAGGCCCTCAATCCGGCCCAACAGGTCGTAAAGATCGTTAACGAGGAGCTCACCACCAGTCTCGGTGGGGAGACCATCGAAATTCGCTACGCATCCCGTCCTCCGACGGTGGTGATGATGGCCGGTCTGCAGGGCTCGGGTAAGACCACGTCTTCGGCCAAGTTGGCTCGTTGGTTCAAGAGCCAGGGGCGCAACCCGCTGTTGGTCGGCGCCGACTTGCAGCGCCCGGCGGCGGTCGAACAGCTCCGCACGCTTGGTGGCCAAATCGACGTCCCGGTCTTCTCCGACCCGTCTGATCCGGTGACGGTTGCCGGCCGGGCCATCGAAGAGGCCCGGGCCACCGGCAAGGACGTTGTCATCGTCGACACCGCCGGCCGGTTGGCCATCGACGAAGCGCTGATGGAAGAGGTCCGGCAGATCTCGGTTGCCGCCGAGCCTGATTACACGTTCCTCGTCGTCGACGCCATGACCGGGCAGGATGCCGTAACGGTTGCCGAGGCATTCCACGAGAAACTTGAACTCGACGGCGTCATCCTGACCAAACTCGACGGCGACGCCCGCGGCGGTGCCGCCTTGTCGGTCAAAGAGGTTGTAGGACGTCCGATTGCCTTCGCCGCCACCGGTGAGAAGCTCGAAGAGTTCGATCTCTTCCACCCGGACCGCATGGCCAGCCGAATCCTCGGCATGGGCGACATGCTCACCCTCATCGAGAAAGCCGAGCAGACCTTCGAGCAGGAGGAGGCCGAAGAGGCGGCTGCTCGCCTGCTGGAGGGCCAGTTCACACTGGACGACTTCCTCGACCAGATGCAGCAGCTCAAGAAGATGGGCCCGCTGACCAACCTGATGGGAATGCTCCCCGGCCTACCCAAGGAGATTCGAGACGTCGAGATCGGCGATCGAGAAGTCAACCGCATCGAAGCCATCGTTCGTTCCATGACCCCGGGGGAGCGGGCACAGCCCGAAATGATCGATGCGTCCCGTAGGGCCCGCATCGCCACCGGCTCGGGAACGAACCCGACCGACGTCGCCGGTCTGGTCACTCAGTTCACCGAAATGCGCAAAATGATGAAGCGCTTTGGTGGCGCCGGCACCAAGAAGGCGAGAGCGTCGAAGCGGAAAAACAAAAACAACAAGGGCAAGAAGCGTAAAGGCGGCGGCCGGACCACCCCAAAGGGCGGCGGCCGAACAACCCCACAGGGCGGCGGTCGGGTGACCCCCAAGGGGACAAAGTCCGGCAAAGCCCCGCTCATGCTGCCCGGCCTGGATCGGATTGATGAGGCTGACTTCGAAAGGCTGGCTCAGGAATTCGAAGGTTTGGATCGCTGAAGACCCGCGGTCAGGTCTCGCTGTCGAGTGGAGAGCCCCACAGCGTTCGATAGGCTAATACGTTGCTTGATTCCCGTTCAGTCCCGAGACACAAACTCGGGTTCGGAATCACCAATGAACGTTCTGCGTCGTGGGTTTGCGGGCCTCTGAAGGCCTTGCACCAAGCAGCGCAGCACCCCGTAGAGATTGACGATTAGAGAGAGAACCACGTGGCCGTTCGACTGCGCCTGATGCGAATGGGCAAGAAGAAACAACCGACGTACCGAGTGGTGGCGGCCGATGCCCGCTCACCCCGTGACGGTCGGTTCATCGAGATTGTCGGAACATACAACCCTCGCCCGAATCCGTCCGAGATCGCCATCGACAACGCCAAGGCAGTTCATTGGCTCCGAGTCGGCGCTCAGCCCAGCGATACGGTCAAGAAACTGCTCAAGATCTCCGGTGCTTGGGAAGCCTTCGAGAACGGCACGTCGGTTGAGGATCTGAAAGCGGCAGCTGAAGCCGAAAAGGCGGCTGCGGCAGCCTCGCAAGGCAGCGATGCCGGGGCCGAGGGTGCAGCCGAAGCCGTGAGCGCAGAAGCGTGAGCGATTCTCCAGCTCCGACCGCCGAGGCCGTGCTGCTGCACCTGTGTAAATCAGTGGTCAGCCAGCCCGATGACGTCCTGGTTGAGACCAGCGCCAACGGCGACAGGGTCCGCCTCGACGTCACGGTGAACGCCGACGACATGGGTCGAATCATCGGCCGTCGTGGTCGTGTTGCGTCGGCCATTCGCACCGTCGTTGGTGCGGCGGCGGCCAAAGACGGGGTCGTCACAGAAGTCGAATTCGTCGAGTAGCCAGGCACCGCCGTATGGACGGTGAACTGCTCGAAATCGGCGCAATCCACAAGCCGCACGGGTTACGCGGCGAGGTCGTGGTGTCATTGACCACCAACATGGTGGCGGAACGTACTGCTCCTGGAGTTCATCTCCTGGCCGGTGACGAGCCGTTGGTGGTTGCCACAGCCCGAAAGCACCAGGACCGCTGGTTGCTGGCCTTCGAAGGGCTTGCCGGAAGGGAGGCGGTCGAGGGTCTGCGAGGTCGGACCCTGTACGCCGCTCCGCTTGAGGCTGACGATGAGATATTCGTCCATGAACTCGTCGGTCGTCGCCTTATCGACCAGCACAGCGTCGACCATGGACCCGTTGTGGCCATGGTGGAGAACCCGGCCTCTGATCTTCTTGAATTGGATGGCGGTGTCTTGGTCCCGTTGGCGTTCTACGTCCGCCATGACGACGAGAATGTCTACGTCGACGTTCCACCCGGCCTGCTGGACGACAGCGCCATCTCGGCCCGCTGAGCTTGATGCGCATCGACGTCATCAGTATTTTTGCTGAAGCGGTTCAGGCGTTCACCACCGTCAGCCTGGTCGGCAAGGCCAGCGACAGCGGCCTACTCGATCTCCGCTTTCACGATCCGCGGGAAGTGACCACCGACATGCACCGCACGGTGGACGATGCCCCCTTCGGCGGGGGAGCGGGCATGGTTCTCAAACCTGAACCGATCTTCGAAGTCGTTGAACGCCAACAGCCGCCGAGACCACTGATCTACCTGAGTCCGTCAGGGCCTCCATTAACACAAGCCAAGGCGGTTGAGCTGGCGAAACTGCCGGGGTTCTCACTGCTGTGCGGTCGATTCGAAGGTGTGGACGAGCGGGTTCGGGAACACTTGGTGGACGAGGAGCTTTCAATCGGGGACTACGTGTTGGCTGGTGGGGAGGTGGCGGCGGCGGTCGTTATCGAGGCGGTAACCAGGCTGGTTCCCGGCGTGCTCGGCAACACCGAATCGGTGGCCGACGAGTCCTTTTCGTCGGGGTTGTTGGAGTACCCGCAGTACACCAGGCCCGCTACCTTCCGACAGTGGGAAGTGCCGGACGTATTGCGTTCGGGAAACCACGGTCTAGTCGAACGGTGGCGGCGGGCCCACTCGCTACACAAGACCATCACTGTTCGTCCTGATCTGATATCCGGGCGTGGCGACTTGACCGAACAGGAGCAGGCGCTTCTGGCTGAGTTCGGACTGGACTCTGTGCTGTACTCCGCTCGCGAGGATGAGTCGAGCGAGAGATGAGATCAGTGACGGCCGAGGCTGCTCGTGGTCCGGGACGGTTGAAGTGTCGACGCCGGGAGCTAGCCTAAGTAGTTGCTCTGCAAGCGCCATGGGCGCCTACAGGAACGCACCGAAAGCGCACCGACAACTCCCTGAGTGCGCAACGACAAGATCGAAGTCAAGGCACCCCGATGAACATCACTGATGTAGTAGAACAAGACGTCGTACGAGACGACATTCCCGATTTCGCCGCTGGCGACACGGTGAAAGTCAACGTGAAGGTCGTCGAGGGTAACCGCGAGCGAGTCCAGGCGTTCCAGGGCGTCGTCATTGCCCGTCGTGGCAGCGGTGCTCGTGAGAGCTTCACCGTTCGCAAGGTGAGCTTCGGCGTTGGCGTGGAGCGCATCTTCCCCCTGCATTCACCGATCATCGAGAAGATCGAGGTCGTAACCAGGGGAGACGTGCGGCGTGCCAAGCTGTACTACCTGCGTGACCGGGTCGGCAAGGCGGCCAAGGTCAAAGAGAAGCGGGACCGCTAACCCGGAGGTCGCTGTCAGGTGGTCGTCATGAGCGGCCACCTTGAACTGGGCAGATTCGGCGAGGAAGCTGCGGCCGGTTGGTACCGTTCGCAGGGCTACCGCATTGTCGACCGCAATTGGACGTGCCCATCGGGCGAGATTGACCTGGTGGTCACGCGACCGGAGCGCACCGGTGTCGTGCTGGCCTTTGTTGAGGTCAAGACCCGCCGCTCGAACCGCTTCGGCTCAGGTTTCGACGCCGTGACGGCGGACAAGCAGCGTCGTCTCAGAGCACTGGCAGGCGAATGGCTGAGAGCTCAACGGGCCAACAAGGACCCCGCCGATCGGCCGGGAAGCCGCAGTGGCTTGATGGATCTCAGATTCGACGTGGTTGACGTCGACGGACACGGGCATGTCCAGGTGCTCGAAGGGGCGTTCTGACGGCGCCGCGCTGGGAGGACCCGATGAGGTCTTATCGCCGATTGTGACGGTTGTTCCAACACCCTCGGTGCCAGTGTCTGCGTAGGTCTGGAGAGTGGGGCGGAACAACCACCAGGTGACCTTGGCCTGTCAGAATGTCACGACCACAGCCGGGGCACCGGTAGGTTTTGCCTGCTTCATAAGGTTGGATGAAGCGGATCTCGGCGTCTTCAACGTCTGATGGATCAACACCCGGTTTCGGTGTTCTCCGCTTCTTCTTCGACCCGGACCGGGCCTTGGTCCCGCCCTTGCCCGTTGACTTGCCTCCGCTCTTCGGCGATTGGCCGTCAGCAGACCCGCCACTGACGCCTGATGCCGCCTTCTTGGCCTCTCGAGCTCGGTTACGGGATGGCATGAGTGCCTGTTGACCTCCGGGGGGATCAGCCTGCGGCGGCCCAGGCCAGGAGACAGATGACCACCACAAAGGCGGCAGCCACGAAGAAATAGTCGAACCGTGAAGCTCTATGCTTGCGATGCGGATCGAACCCCATAGGAGCAGTATGGCCGAGGAGCGGGGCCTGACAACACAATCGAGACGACTTCAACGACGTGGCGCCGTCGCCGGCTTTTTGCCCGGTCGGTCACGTAAAGCCGTCGGCCTTGTTCGGAACATCGCTTTGCCGTTGGCACCGTTGGTCGTGGCGTTGACACTGTCGGCGTGCGTGGCCGACGCCCCGGCGGTTGATGCCAGCGATTCGGTGCTTGTCGAGGGTCGGCAGTTGTATATCAACAACTGCATCGGGTGTCACGGCTCGGACGGCGGTGGGGGGACAGGATCGAAGCTCAACGACGGGACGGTTGTGGCCAACTACCCCGACATCGCCGACCAGATTCGGCTGGTGGCCGAAGGCAAGAACCAGATGCCGGCTTTCGCCGGGAAGTTGTCCGAAGCCGAGCTCGAAGCGGTGTCGCGCTACACCCGCGAGGGGCTGTAGCCGCCCAGGCGGCTGACGATCAGACGTCGATGTCTCGGTTGTTGAAGGCGATCAGGGCCACTACAAACAAGCTGACAGAAACCCCGGCCGAAAGGGCCAGCCACGACCAGGCGAACCCGTTGGCCAAGGGATTGGGCTCCTGCAGCCAGAAGTAGGGCGACAGCTGCTGGGCCCAGCCCAGCTGGTCAACCAGCGGTGCCAAACCGTTGACGAAGAACGCCGCCGCCGACAGAGCGGCCGCCAATCCAACTGTCAGGGACCGTCTGCCGGTGATGGCCCCCAGAGCCAGTGCGAGAGCGGTGAACACCAGACCCAATAACACCAGGCCCAGGTTGGCCGCCGCCATGTTCTCAACGGCGAAGTCGAGGTCGAGCAGATAGTTGCCGGCGGCTACGGTGGCCAGCAGCACTAGTCCCACAATCAGCAGCGACAGTGCGCAGGCCACGAACTTTTCAGTCACCAGCCGAGTCCGGCTGACCGGATGGGATGCCAACATGTTGAGCGTGCCCCGGTCTTCCTCGCCGACCAGTGTTCCCACTCCAAGCATGATCCCGAGAACCGAGACCAGAGCAGGGCCGAAGCCTGTGTACAAGCGACTGTTGACCAGACCGACAGCGGTTCCGAGTGCGGCGGCATCTTCAATGCCGAATACGGCCAGCAGCCCGTCCGGCATGTTTTCGAACAGTGCCTGGAAGGACTCGGTGTCTTCGGTGATCGTCGGCACGAAGGCGATGGTCAGTGCGCCCAGAACAGCAAGACCGAAGGCCCACCAGAACGTGGATCGTCGGATCTGCCAGAACGCCATTTTGAGCACAGGCATTGATCTCATTGCTCGTCCCCTGATTCCGTTGTCAACGTCTCGGGCCGCACCACCACTGGTTGATCGGCCTCATCGTCTGGTGGATCGTCTGGTGGATTGTCTGGTGGATTGTCTGTCGGTTGGTCCACCAGGTCGTCTGGTGGCGGGTCGTCCCGCACGATGGCCTTTAGCTCCATGGTGTCGTCCCGGCGGCGTGGCGTTGCTGCGGCATCAACCGTGATGCGCTTTTGGACCGCCCCCGGCGGTCGGCGGTAGTAGCGAAGGAAGATCTCCTCCAGATCGCCGTCGTGGCTGAAAATGTTGACGGTGCGATAGTGGGCGGCCGCCTTGATGACGTCGTCGATGGGGCCCTCGACCTGCAGCGAGACGATGGTGCTATCGGCGTTGACGGTGGCCGCTCGCACGGGAAAGAGGCGTCGGAAGACGGCTGCCGGAACCGGTTCGGCAAAATGCAGTTCAAGCCGTCGACGGGCACGGGCCTTGAGCGTCTGAACTTCTTCCACTACTCGTAGCTGGCCGTCGGCGATGATGCCGACCCGGTCGGCGACCCGCTCCACCTCGGGCAGCACATGTGACGACAGGAAGATGGTGCGGCCTTTGGACTTTCGTTCCTCGATGAGGGAGTAGAACTCGTTTTGCATCAGCGGGTCGAGCCCGGATGTCGGCTCATCCAGGATCAGCAGCTCGGGGTCGTGCATGAAGGCCTGGACGATGCCGACTTTTTGGCGGTTGCCGGTGGAGTACTCACCGATCTTTCTCGACATGTCGAGGCGGAATCGACCGGCCAGAGCGTTGACGGCTCTCATCGAGCCCATCTTGCGAGTTGAGGCGTAGTAGCGCAGCAGCCGTTCTGCGGTCATGTCCTCGTTGAGGGCCAGATCGCCCGGCAGGTAACCGATGCGCTGCCGTAAGTCGGGTCCGGCCTTGCGGGGAGACTGACCCAGCACCAATGCTGTTCCCGTCGAGGGGCGAATCAGATCGAGCAGAATCCGTATGGTGGTGCTCTTGCCTGAGCCGTTCGGTCCCAGGAATCCAAACACTTCCCCGGTGCGAACCTCGAGGCTTATGTCTTCAACGCCGCGGTGTCGCCCGTAGAACTTCGTCAGCCCGTCGGTGGCGATGGCCAGCGACAGATTGTCGGATTCGGCTCCAGCAGTATCGACGCGCTGGGCAGCCTGGTCCTGTGGCGCGTACAGATCGGGGTCTTGATGATCGTTTGGCGCCCGGCACCGGTTGGTGGTGGAATGGCCGGTCTCATCCATGCCCTGAGGGTAGACATGCCACAATCACGTTGCACATTGTCGCGCCACTACACGGTGTTACCGGTATTCGGTGTCACTGGTCCTGATGACGGCGGACGGGTTGGCTGTCACTGCGTTCACGTAGTGTTCCGTCAGTGCTGATCGACGCCGGTGACGGCGGCTGATCGAGCCGCTCCCTGCGGAGTGTTCTTCCCCCAACAAAGAGTTCCCGGATCGGGATTCATTGAAGGGGAGCACATCGATGCTCGCACGAGTACCAACAGCGGTTGTCCAGGGCGTGGACGGACATCCGGTGACTGTAGAAGTCCATGTCAGTAGAGGGCTTCCTGGCTACACCCTCGTCGGTCTTCCGGACGCCTCTTGTCGGGAGTCGAGGGATCGGGTTCGAGCCGCCATCTTGTCCAGTGGCGCCTCCTGGCCCCAGCAGCGCATCACCATCAACCTCGCACCTACCGGGATCCGTAAACAAGGTGCCGGTCTGGATCTCCCGATTGCGTTGGGGATTCTCCTGGCGTCGGGACAGATCCCAGGTGACTCGATGGATCGGTGCGGCGCAGTCGGCGAACTTGGCCTCGACGGTTCGGTTCGCAAGGTTGTTGGGCTTGTTTCGTTGGCTGACGCTGTCGCCGCTGACGAGATTTTGGTGCCTGCCGAGGGAATCAGGCAGGCGGCGGTGGTCAGACCGGGATCGGTTAGGGGCGTGGAGAATCTGCGAGACGTGATCGCGGCGCTAACCGGAGCCGGGGAAGTGCCGTCGCTCGTCGATCAGCCGGTTAGGGTCCCCGAGGAAGAATCCGTTCAGGCTGATCTTGCCGATGTTCGGGGCCAACCGCTGGCTCGGTTTGCGCTCGAGTTGGCCGCCGCCGGAGGTCATCACCTGCTGATGGTCGGTCCTCCGGGGTCGGGCAAGACCATGTTGGCGGCCAGGCTCGTCGGGCTGCTGCCTGACCTTGGCGCCGACGATGCCATTGCCTCTACTCGGGTTCAGTCGGCGGCCGGTCTGGCCTTGCCACCGGGCGGATTGATTTCGCGCCCGGCATTTCGGGCACCGCATCAAAGCGCGTCGTCGGTTGCCATGATCGGGGGCGGCACGGCGGCGATGCGCCCGGGAGAGATTAGCTGTGCTCACGGAGGCGTCCTCTTCCTCGATGAGATGGGCGAGTTTCCGGTTCCGGTGCTGGACGCGTTGCGTCAGCCTCTGGAGGAGGGGGTGATCCGAGTCTCGCGGGCGGCCCGGGCGGTCACGCTGCCCGCCCGGTTCCTCTTGGTGGCGGCTATGAATCCGTGCCCGTGCGGGGAGGGTGGCTCCGACGGTCTCTGCCGATGTACCGACGCGGCGCGGGCTCGGTACAGCCGGCGCCTGTCGGGCCCGCTGCTCGATCGTTTCGATATTCGGATCTCGGTTCGCCCGCCAACCCCGGAGGTGTTGCTTGGTGGAGACGAAGAAGAGTCGTCGGTCTCCGTGGCTCGACGAGTTGCCGCCGCCCGCCGAGTAGCGGCCGATCGCGGCGTTAGGTGCAATGCCGAGCTTAGTGACGGCGATCTCGACACCTACGGTCGTTTGGCGCCGGAAGCGCAGTCCGTTCTTCGCCATGTGCTTGAGCAGGGCTCTCTCACCGGTCGAGGTTTGCGACGGGTGCGAATTCTGGCCCGCACTATCGCCGACCTGGCTGAGCCGTCGAACCCACCCGACGTGCTCTCGGCCGAGGTCGTTCACAGTGCGCTTGCTCTGCGAGCCATGCCCACACATGTGCTGGGAGTACCACCTCGGGTGTCCACCTCGATTGAGGAGGGTGCGGTCTAGTGTCCACCAACTCCATTCCGTCGGTAAACGATATTGATTCAGATCTTGCGGCCAGGATTCTGTTGGCCTCGCTTCCATCCATTGGTCCGGCCCGGTCGCGCTGGCTGACTGCCGACCGTTCGGCCGCCGATGCTGTCGCCGCCTTGGCCGCCGGCACGTTTACCAGCCCCCGGACACCGCCCCGTGGCGTCACCAGGTCGCTACTGGCCTCCTGGACCGATGCCCTTCGCGGCAAGAATTTGGCTCGACTCATTGCCGCTCAGTTTGACGACGGGGCGTACGCTATCGGCCCCGACCATGCGCTGTGGCCGTTCAGCGAGGACCCCGACCCGCCCCTGGTTTTGTTTTGCAAAGGTGATGTGGACCTGCTGGGCGGCCAACATCACATTGCCGTGGTCGGGACGCGCCGATGCACGACGGTCGGCCGACGCGTGGCCTACCAGCTTGGGCGTGACCTAGGTTCCGCCGGATTGTCGGTGGTCAGCGGGTTGGCTCTCGGAGTGGACGCCGCCGCCCACAAGGGTTGCCTGGACGGTGGTGGCCGTCCGATCGCGGTGGTGGCCTCGGGTGTCGACGTGGTCTATCCGCAGCGGAACAACTCGCTTTGGGCGGAGGTGGTGGCCGACGGAGTACTGGTGTCGGAGGCTCCAGCCGGCACGCAACCTCAGCGTTGGCGGTTTCCGGCCCGTAACCGGCTAATCGCCGCCCTAGGGCAGGGCACGGTGATCGTCGAGTCTCACCGCAGTGGAGGAGCGCTCATAACCGCGGAGGAGGCTGCGGACCGCGGCAAGCCGGTGATGGTTGTGCCCGGGTCGGTGCTCAGCCCGTCGGCTGAAGGCTGCAACAATCTCTTGGTCGACGGGGCCACGCCGGTACTTGACGCCGTTGATGTTCTGGCCTGCTTGGGGTTGCCTGGCCTGTCCGCACCCACGGGTCCTGCCGTGGCCTCAGGGGCATCAAGTACGCAGGCGAACCCTGTTCCACGATTCAGCGATCTTGATGCCGCCATTCTGGCTGAGCTGGCAACCGGTCCTGTCACTGTTGATGTCCTCGTGGTGGCAACGGGAGCGGCGGTGCAGGAAGTGACGGCTGCTCTCAGCGCACTAGTGGCAGACGGACACATCTCCTTTGACGGCGTCGCAGCTTCGCTCCTCTGATTGTTTGAGCCTCGCCGGCCAATCACGGAGCTGGCCACGAGATGTGCCTGCAGCAAAATGTGCCTGCATCAAAATGTGCCTGCATCGACGAGCACATAGAGTGAGATTCAACTACACAGAGTGATCTTTCTTGGTAGGGTTGTCTGCTCGTGACTACCGCCGCCAAGTCGCACTACATCCGCATGTTGGACAGGCCGATTCATCGTCGACCCGATGAGTCGGCCTCGTTCGCCCCTGCGGTGGCCCGCCAGGATCCGGGCCACCCGACCCCTGAAGCTAGGTCAGTTGGTCCTGCGCCCGGAGCGGAGGTGTGGGTCGAACAACCCCGCATACCTGCGTCGGATGAACCTTTGCCGCCCGATTCGCCTCAGGACTATCACCGCCGCTCCTCCCACGCCGACCGAGGTGGGGAGCGAGTAGTGGCAGTGGAAGAAGCCGTCACCCCTCGCTCGCCAATTAGTGCAGGCGAGGAAACGGCGGACAGAGTGCCTATCGACAACGACACCCAGTTGGACGCGACGTGGGAGCGATTCAAGCGCAAGCCCACTCAGACGGACCGGGACGAACTAATCGTCTTCTATGCGCCGCTGGTCAAGTATGTGGCCAGTCGAATCGCCGCCGGACTGCCGCGCACCGTCGACCAGTCCGATCTGATGAGCTACGGCATGTTCGGCCTGATCGACGCCATCACCAAGTTTGAGCCTGATCGTGGCTTCAAGTTTGAGACCTATGCCGTCTCCCGCATCAAGGGCTCGATTCTCGACGAGCTCCGATCCATCGACTGGGTGCCCCGGTCGGTACGATCGAAGGCCAAGTCGGTCGAGCGGGCCATCGCCAAACTCGAGGCTGAGAATCATCGGCCGCCAAGTGACGAGGAGATCGCCGAAGAACTTGATCTCTCCATGGGGCAGCTTCACAACGTGTACAAGCAGATCGGCGCCCTGTCAGTTGTGGCCCTCGATGAGATTCTCTCCTCGGGGACCAGCGAAACGCTGACTTTCGGTGACACCCTGGCCGACCGGCGAGAGGGGCCTGGTTCGACAGTTGAGAAAGCCGAGACACGACAACTGTTGGCGGAGGCGTTGAACCTCATGTCGGAGCGGGAAAAAATCGTGCTCACCCTCTACTACTACGAGAACATGACCCTGGCGGAGATTGGTGGCGTCCTGGGCGTTACCGAAAGTCGTGTGTGTCAGATTCACACCAAAGCCATCCTCCGGCTGCGGTCGCGTTTCGAATCTTCACAACGCGAACCGGTTTCCTAGCGTCTATCGTCGAGCGTGTAGGGCTTCTCGGCCCGCTTCGTCGAACCATCATCATTTGGCGGTGATGGTGCGGCTCGTGTCAATGGCACCTTTGGCGAACTGATTCCTCCTTGGCGAGGTGTCGAACCCGATTGGTTGTTGTTGATGATGCTGTCAGGCTCCCGTCTACCGTCCCTCGACCTGAAGCACCGGCCGATGCAAGCTGTCTCAACGGCGCTGGCCTTGTTGGTCCTCGTGGCCTCTTCGCCCTATCGGGCCGAAGCCGCGCCTACTACCGCCCTCCCTGTCGCCCTTGGTGTCGAAGCGGATTCGCCGGTGGCCTTTCAGCTGTCGCCGCCCCGGCAACAATGGGCCGGGCCGTTATGGGTTCCGCCGGTACCGGGCGTTGTAGTCGACTTCTTTCGTCCACCGCTCCATCCTTACGGGCCCGGCAACCGGGGACTGGAGTTCGCCGTTGCCGAGCACACACCGGTTTCGGCCGTTGGCAGCGGTGCTGTTTCCTTCGCCGGCCGGATAGGGCCGTCGTGGCATGTGGTGGTTGACCACCCGGACGGCCTGAGATCCGGGTACAGCCACCTCAGCGAGGTTGCTGTGGAAGTGGGAGACGCCGTGGTTGCCGGCCAGTCGATCGGACGCTCCTCGAAGACCTTCCATCTCTCGGCCCGCCTCACCCCGGCCGTCAGCTACGCCAATTTGACGTCTTGGGGGGAGAGAAGATACGTGGACCCGCTGATCTTGTTCGGGCTCGACCTTACGGTCCGATTGGTTCCGGCCGCGATCTCGCCGTCGCAGTCCCGGACAGTTTCCGGACCCTGACGTAGCGGCGGTCGACCTCGCTATACTTATTGGCTGGCTGACACCCGTCAGCCTGGAGTCAAACGGTCGATGACCCAGTCGCTCCACTCCCACCTGGCCAACCGGGCCGGGTCCGATACATCAGAAGATCACGTCCGAAACCACGGTCTTGCCAATCAACTTTGGCGAGCGGGACGTGAACGAACAACCGGAGGTACACGTGACCGCAGTAGTCACCATGAAGCAGATGCTCGAAGCCGGAGTCCACTTCGGACACCAGACCCGGCGTTGGAACCCCAAGATGAAGCGGTTCATCCACGGAGACCGCAATGGGGTGTACATCATTGATCTCGAGGAGACGTTGCGTCGGGTCGAGTCGGCCTACGCATTCGTCCGAGACGAGGTGGCCAACGGCGGCACCGTACTGTTCGTAGGCACCAAGAAGCAGGCCCAGGAGTCAATTCGACGCCACGCCCTGTCGGTTGGCATGCCCTATGTCGACCAGCGTTGGCTAGGCGGCATGTTGACCAACTACCAGACGATCTCCAAGCGGGTCGGCAAGATGCTCGAATATGAGCGCATGAAGGCCGCCGGCGACTTCGAGGAGATGCCGAAGAAAGAGGCTCTCCGTTACGGTCGCGAGCTTGAGAAGCTGAATCGGAACATCGGCGGTATCAAGACCATGGGCAAGATGCCCAGCGTCGTGTTCATCGTCGACACTCTTATCGAGCACATCGCCGTAACCGAGGCTCGCAAGCTCAACATTCCGATCGTGGCCGTCGTCGACACCAACTGCGACCCCGATCTGATCACCTACCCGATCCCGGGCAACGATGACGCCATCCGTTCGGCCGAGCTGATGACTCGCGTCATCGCCGAAGCTGTGGCCGAAGGCAAGATCATCGCCTCCCGTCGCACCGGAGCTCCGACCAGCAGTGGTAAGCGTACGGCTGAGCAAGAGGCCGCTATCGCCGCTGAGCAGGAAGAAGCTCGAGCGGCGGCAGCAGCGGCGGCAGCCGATCGCGAGGCCCGCGTGGCGGCGGCTCTGGCCGAATCCAAGAGCAGCGAAGAAACCTCGGAGGCTCCGGCCGCCGAGGCTCCCGCAGCCGACGAGGCCGTCGCTGAGTCTCCTGCCGCTGAGCCGGTTGAGGCCGCGGTCGACAGCGCTGACGTATCAGCCGAAGAGGCCCCGGTCGAAGAGGCCCCGGTCGAAGAGGCCCCGGTCGAAGAGGCCTAAGTATCTCGAGCACCCGACGTGCGTAATGACGCACGACGTTCGCCGCCCGCCTCAAGGCACATCATTGCGGGGAACACCAAGTTCAGGGACTAACAGGAAATAACAAGGAACGCAGAAATGAGCATTTCCGCCAAGGACGTACAGGAACTCCGCCAGGCCACAGGCGCCGGCATGATGGATGCCAAGAAGGCACTCACGCAGGCCGAAGGTGACTTTGACGGCGCGGTTCAGATCCTTCGGGAGAAGGGTTTGGCCAAGGCCGCCACCCGCACAGACCGTGAGAACAGCGAAGGTCTTGTGGCCGTTGCCAGCGACGGCTCCGGAGCCGCTCTGGTGCATCTGAAGTCGGAAACCGACTTTGCCGCCAAGTCCGACGACTTCGCCAACATGGCACAGGAGTTGGCTGAGCTGGTGCTGGCCAAGGGTCCGGAAGCCGTATCCGAGCGTGAGGCCGAACTTGAGAACCTCAAGTTGACGGTCAAAGAGAACATCGACTTCGGCCAGGTCATTCGCCTGGACGCCGCCGACGGTGATGTGCTGGACGCCTATCTCCATGGCGGCGGCAAGACCGGCGTACTGGTTCAGGGAACCGGCATGTCGGCCGAAGCGCTGCACGAAATCGCCATGCATATTGCCTTCGCCTCTCCGACGTACCTGAGCCGTGACGAGGTCCCGGCCGATGAGGTCGACCGGGAGCGGGCCGCCCTGCTTGAGATCACCAAGAACGAAGGCAAGCCGGAAGCCGCCTGGGACAAGATCGTCGAGGGTCGCCTCAACTCCTGGTTCGGCGAACGTGTTCTGCTGGAGCAGGGTGTGTTTGGCGAGAAGGAAACCGTCGCCACTCGAATCGGCGACGGGTCGATCACGAAGTTCGTGCTGGCCAAGGTCGGCTGAGACCATCGTCCGTCGGCCCAAATATGTGTTGGGCCGACAGGCCAAGACGAACCGGCTACTTGTAGTTGATTCTCTTCGTCGCGACGGTTGACGCCCACGAGCTACTAACCTGTGGCCGAACAGCTTTGGCGGTCGGTCCAAACAGGAGGCATGCCTTTGAGCTCCGCGTCGATTACATCCGATAGATCTGAATACACCGAGGCCCGATGGCAGCGGGTCCTACTGAAACTGTCGGGTGAAGCCTTGGCCGGTGGCCAAGGGTCAGGCATCGACAACGATGTCATCAACCGCATTGCCGATGACATCATCGACGTTTGGAAGAACCTCCGCATCGAGGTGGCCATTGTGGTCGGCGGCGGCAACTTCTGGCGGGGCCTCACCGGTGTGGAAGGCGGGCTCGATCGGGCCCAGGCCGACTACATGGGCATGCTGGCCACCGTAATGAACGCACTTGCTCTCCAAGACGTGTTGGAACAGAAGCAGGTTCCCACCCGACTCCAGTCGGCTATCCGCATGCCGCAGGTGGCCGAGGAATACATCCGGCGTCGGGCCATTCGTCACCTGGAGAAGCATCGGGTGGTCATTTTCGCCGGTGGAACCGGTAGCCCGTTCTTCACCACCGACACCACCGCCGCCTTGCGAGCAGTGGAGATCGACGCCGAGTTGCTTCTATCGGCCAAGAACGGGGTGGACGGCATTTACACCGCCGATCCCAAGACCGATCCTGATGCCGAGAAACTGAGTGAAGTGTCTTATCTCGACATGCTGAATCGCGATCTTCGAGTCATGGATCCGACCGCGGTGACACATGCCAAGGAAAACAATCTGCCCATCGTGGTATTCGATTTGTTGGGCGAAGGCAATCTGCGTCGTCTGCTCTGCGGTGAGTCCGTAGGTACTATTGTCCGATGAGCGAATTTGCGGAACTCGTACTGTCTGATGCCCAAGAGCGTATGGAGAAGGCGGTCGCTCACTCTCGAACAGAGTTCGCTTCGATTCGAAGCGGTCGGGCCACCCCCCAGCTGGTCGAGCGCATGAGTGTCGAGGCCTATGGGGTCGACATGCGTCTGCTGGAGGTCGCCTCGGTATCTGTGCCGGAGGCCCGCCAGTTACTCATCACCCCTCATGATCCGGCCAATTTGGAGTCGATTGAGAAGGCCATCCGCTCGTCGGACCTTGGCATTTCGCCGTCCAACGACGGCCGGGCGATCCGACTGAACTTCCCGCCGTTAACAGAAGAGCGCCGCAAGGAGCTGGTGCGGGTTGTCAAGCAGATGGCTGAAGATGGCCGGGTGGCAATCCGTAACATTCGCCGCGACGCCCGCAAGGACCTGGACAGTGCGGAGAAGGACAATCAGCTCAGCGGTGACGAGGTGAAGCGGGCCGAAGAGGATCTGGACAAGCTGACCAAGTCCAACGAGTCGGCGGTGGACGAGGCGTTGGCGTCCAAGGAACAGGAACTACTCGAGGTATAGCCAGCGCCGATGTGTGGTTGGGGTACTCTCTGGTACCCCGTCCCGTCGCACGGCTGCAGGGTGCGTTATTCATGTCCAAGGAAGACAAAGACGAAGCCGAAGAAGGTTCGCAGAGTATCTTCGACCTCTTCGAGCCGCCGCCCGAAGCGGGACCGAATTCGTTCGGAAAGGTGCCCGTTGTTCGTGGCGAAGACGCCACGGAGTCGGACAGTGCTGAGCTGACGCAAAAAATGGCGGCGGCCGAAGCCGAAGCCGCTGGTCTCCAACATTGGACCGAGCCGGCTAGCGGCAAGATGCCGGCGGCGTTCGAGGCAACGCGAAGCCAGCGCATCGAGCGTGAGGCGCTCCGTCCCTCATGGCAGGGCGATGAAGGTGGCTGGGACGGTCCAGATCTCACTGAGGCGCTCGAATCAATCGACGAGATGGAGGAGGACGGGCTCGACGCCATTGTCGATCCTGCCCCCGAGCCGATCGACGAGATCTCGGCACCCGAAAGCCTCGACACCGTGCAGGAGCTCGGTTGGGATCGGGACGACCCGTCTCCCGTGGCCGATGCCGACGACTCTGACGTTGTGGACCCATCGGAGGGTCGCATCGCTCCTTCATCCGAGAGTAGCCCAAGCCCGGCCGTCGCTCGCCTTGATGGGTCGACTGTCGAACCGCTAACCGGTCGATCCGACAAACCTTTCGAGCCGACTCGCCCCGGTGACGGTGATGTTGCCGCCGCCCCGGTTCCAGCGCCGGCCCCGGCCCCGGCTCCAGCCTCCCATGAGCGTTCGGCCGACAGTATCCGATTGCTTGATGAGCAGCCGACAGCAGCAAACCAGGTAGTCGACAAGCCTGATGCAGACGTCGAGGACCGCAAGTCGGCCACGTCAGCTTCAGCC
>JAHDFR010000004.1:84331-91010 GCA_020628065.1 Acidimicrobiales bacterium | reverse complement strand
GCCAGTGCGGCGGGTGGGCGAGCTCCGGCACCTCCGGCCCTTCGGGCCAGGACCGACACCCCCGATCAGTCCGATGCGCCGACGGCGCCCGGTTTGTTCGCCGACCGGTCGGACGACACGGGAGTGTTCGGCTCCGACGGTCCTGCTCTTGACCTGACCGATGGGGCGGCCTCGGCCGCACCGGCTGCCCGGTCGGCTTCGGCTCCGAGCATGCCTTCGGTGAGCCGCTCCGGTGCCGATTACGGCGGTCTGCTCGACGACGACAAGCCTGGCAGGAACATCCCTCAGGCCATAGCCGTCGGGGTGGCGCTGGGAGCGGTTGTCCTGGTGGCCATGGCCCTTGGGCCGGTGTACATCCTCGGGGTGGTGGCGCTGGTTGCACTCTTGGCCGTGGTGGAGCTCTACAACGCCATGCGTATCGCCGGCCTTCGGCCTGCCAACCTGCTGGGCATCTTCGGCGCAGTGGCTCTGCCGCTGGCGGCTTACTATCGGGGCGACTCGGCTTTCACCCTGGTGCTGGCTCTTTCCCTTGTGTTCGGCATGTTGTGGTACATCGTCGGTGCCGACTCCGAGCGGCCGGTGCTGAATTTGAGTCTTACCTTGTTGGGTGTCGCCTGGGTCGGTGGCCTCGGTGGTTTTGCCGGCTTGATTCTTCGCAACGACCGTGGCGTCCAGTACCTGGCCTCGACCATCTTGATGGTGGTGGTGTTTGACACGCTGGCGTATTTCGGGGGCCGGGCTTTTGGTTCGCGACCATTCCACCGGGCCAGTCCCAACAAGACATGGGAGGGAACTCTGGCCGGCTTCGTTGGCTCGGTGTTCACCGGTGCGGCGCTGTGGGCAACTCCGTTGTCCTTCATTGACATGTGGAGCGACGAGTTGACGGCGGCTTTGGCTCTCGGTGCCGCAGTGGGCATAGCCGCTCCAATCGGCGATTTGGCCGAGTCGCTGGTCAAGCGTGACCTCGGTATCAAGGACATGGGGACGATCCTGCCTGGTCACGGTGGTGTTCTTGATCGAATCGACGGATTGTTGTTCGCACTGCCGACGGCGTATTACCTTGCGCTAAGCCTTCGTTTCGTCTGGGAGTAGCGCATCCAACCTGATCGGTCGGGGAGCGGAGTCGGTCCTGACCGCCGGAGAGTGGTGTCATTGGGCTTGCTTCGATCTGGTTTCGGCCGACGGTAACGGGGCACTCGAACGCCCTGGTGCCTGGGTCAGTCGCCACAGGAGAATGTTGTCACCGATACCTGCCGAGTAGGATGGGCGCACAACAGGTGGTGCCGGCCTGAGCGGCTCGGCGCAAGGCGGACCGTGCGACGGGCCTCCATCCTCCTATTCTCTTCCCGGGTCGACAGCAACATGACAACTTCCGCACAAGACTCCGCCGGCGAAATGCATTCCCCTGGAATGCGCCCTACCGAAGGGCATGGCGCAGATCCCGCTACCGAGGCGGACAGCGCCGTTCCGTGGGTGCTGGCTGAACCCAAGGACACCGACGACGATTTTCAGGGTCAGACCAATCCGATCGGTCTCATCTTCATTGCCGGACTGTTCGCCTGGTTGTGGTTCCAAGCCGGACCTCGACCGTTCTTTGTGGTCATCGGCCTGGTGGTGATGATCTTCCTCCACGAGCTTGGCCACTACGCAACGGCCAAGTGGAGCGGGATGAAGGTCACGCAGTTCTTTCTGTTCATGGGCCCTCGGTTGTGGTCGTTCAAGCGAGGCGAGACCGAGTACGGCATTCGTCTGCTTCCCCTCGGGGCGTTTGTCCGGATCGTCGGCATGAGTAATCTGGACCCTTTTCCTCCGGAAGACGCTCCTCGGGCCTACATGAACAAGAGTTACCCGAAGCGAATGCTGGTCATCACCGCCGGCTCAATGATGCACTTCATTCAAGCGGTGTTGCTGTTCTTCATCGTCTTCTCCGTTATCGGACAGAACGATCCGGCGAAATCATCGATCGGCTACATCGAGGCGCTGACCGACGGGCAGGAAACTCCGTCAGTGGTGGCTGAGTTGGAGCCGGGCGACGACATTGTTGCCATCGACGGCAATGATGCCACCGACTGGCGTGACCTGGTGGACTACATCAAAGCTCGCCCCGGCGAGGAGGTCACGCTGGCCGTGGCTCGCGGCGACGACACGTTTGAGCGAACTGTAACCCTGGCCGAGATTCCCGACGAGCAAGATGGTGGGACCAGAGGCTATTTGGGGGTTGGTCCGGCGTTTGAGCGGACGAGGACCTCTCCGATTGACGCCGTCAGCACGTTCGGTGAGACCATGTCGGCCGCTATCACGTCGATCCCCAGATTTCTGTCGCCTGCCACTCTTAGCGAGCTGTTCAGCTTGATGTTCCAGGGGAGCGCAGAGGTTGATATCGAAAGCGAGGAGGCGCAGCGCCCGGTGTCTCTGGTCGGCGCGGTTCGTATCGCTGGTGAGGAGCGGTTCGATGTGACCGTGCCGTTGATGTTGCTCGGTGTCTTCAATGTCTTCATCGGCGTGCTTAATCTCTTGCCGCTGCTACCCCTCGATGGTGGGCATGCGGCCATTGCCACCTATGAGCGTCTTCGCTCACGCAAAGGTCGGCCGTATCACGCTGATGTGGCCAAGATGCTTCCGGTGGCATACGCCGTGGTCGCTCTTTTGGGCTTCATCATGATCTCGACCGTCTACCTCGATATCGTTCGCCCCATTGGGTAGTCCAACAGTCTGCCCCTCATCGAGTAAGAGCATCCAGCAGTACCATCCAGTGGTGGCAACGCTGTTAGTAGGAGAGCGAACGTAGTCAATGGAAGCCGGATCAGTCACGTTCCCCAGAGCCGAGACACGCCAGATTATGGTCGGGGATGTTCCCGTAGGCGGCGGTGCACCGATCACGGTGCAGTCCATGACCATCACCAAGACGGCCGATGTCGACGGGACCCTTCAGCAGATCTACGCTCTGGCCGCCGCCGGAGCCGACATCGTCCGCTGTACCTGCAACGAGCCGGAGGCGGCCGAAGGGTTGGCCCGTATTGTGCCTCGCAGCCCCGTGCCGATCGTTGCCGACATCCATCATCAGTACCGTCGGGCGCTGGAAGCACTTGAGGCCGGCGTGGACTGCCTGCGGTTGAACCCCGGCAACATTCGAAAGCCGGAACACATCAGGGCGGTGGCTTCCGAAGCGAAGGACCGGGGCGTCCCGATTCGTATCGGCGTCAACGGCGGTAGTCTCGATCCCGCCCTTTACGAGAAGTACGGTGGCCGGGTAACCCCGGAGGCGATGGTCGAGTCTGCGCTGCAGGAGATCGCCTACTTCCATGAGGTCGACTTTGATCTGATCAAGATTTCGGTCAAGGCGTCCAACGTGCCGTTGATGATTGAGGCCTACCGTCAGCTCAGCGAGGTCACCGACTATCCGCTGCACCTCGGAGTGACCGAAGCGGGCCCTCCACCGCAAGGAATCGTCAAGGCCACAGCCGGGATCGCCACACTGCTGGCTGAGGGCATCGGTGACACCATCCGCTATTCGCTGACATCCGATCCGGTGGACGAAGCTCGGATGGGACGTACCTTGCTGGAATCGTTTGGTCTTCGGGAGCGCAAAAACGTTGACCTTATTGCCTGTCCATCCTGTGGCCGAGCCGAAATTGATGTGTACGAGGTTGCCCAACAAGCTCAGGAAGCGTTCGCCGACCGGGAGATTCCGTTGCAGGTGGCGGTAATGGGCTGCGTGGTCAACGGACCGGGGGAGGCCCGAGACGCCGATTTGGGTATTGCCGCCGGAAACAAGCGCGGCCACCTGTTTGTCCGGGGCACGAACGTTGCCGTTGTGCCTGAGGACGAGATGGTGCCGACACTGGTGGAGTGGGCCGAGTACATCAACGACAACGGCTTCGATGCGGCTATGGACAGGGCCAAGGCCACCCGTGATCAGGCTCGTCGAGCGGCCGAAGAGGATCGTGACCGCAATCTTGAGGCGCTGGGCGACGATGCCAACGCCTCCGAGCAGGTTGTGGAACTGCTGCGTAAGCGACGTTAGAAGGCGGCGTTAAACGGCGACGCTGGACTCAGCTGCGGCCGGCTGTCTCGGCCTTTACCGGCGGCGGGCGTCCGGCGGGGTGTCCCCGTCGATCTGGGGAATTGGACCGGTTTCGGCCATTCGTGCCCTCAGTTCGCCGAAGAACGACGAGTTCTGGTCGATGCGGTCCTGTAATGACTCGATCTTTTCCGAAGGGGTGGCTCGAAGGTCGGCCTCTTTGCGATCGAGATCAGCCGACCATGACGATTCGAGGTCGTCTTTCAGCTCACGAGCAGCCTCAACTTCGCCGGTCAAGAGTTGCTTGAGCGAGTCCATGAGCCCCATTGGGTCAGCATATACGACGACCTATCGATCATCCATTCACAGAGTTGCTCAGTCGAGGTGGGCTGTTCGGCGAGCAGGAGCAACGAAACAGCGGTAGACTGCGCAAGCGGCGTGGGGTTAGACCCCGCGCCTTTGACTTACCAGTCCAGCGGTATGCCATCCACCGAACCGATGTGGTTCCACGATGTGGCCTGTGATGCAAGCTGGATCGGTAGTCCGGCTCTCCGCCAAGCGTCGAGCTGGAAAGTGAATACTTCCAGCCCCGCTACAGCGAAGGGGCGGGCTCGGTCATGTACTACTTCCAGTCAGTCGCTACACCGTCACCAGAGGAGGGCCGATGAGCGAGCAACCTACGTCGCCGACAACGGCCAACCCGGTCGATGAGTCGGTCACTGCACTGCTGACTCCCATCATTGCCACCACCGGGGCCGAGCTACTCGACGTTGAGTGGGCCGGCGGGACGCTCCGGATCGTGGTTGATGAACCTGCCCCGGCCGCCGGCACGATTACCGCCGATCGGTTGGCCGAGGTCAATCGCCTTATCTCGCCCGTCCTCGACCAGCACGACCCGGTGCCGGGCAGATATTTGCTGGAGGTCTCCAGCCCGGGCGTTGAGCGATCGCTGCGTCGGCCCGAGCATTTCACCCGCGCCGTGGGGGAAGACGTGATCGTCAAGATGGCTCCCGGCTCGGACCCGCGGCGGCTTCGAGGCCGGTTGGTGGCTTTTGAAGACGGCAACCTTGAGATCGACGCGGTCGAAGCCGACGGCGTGGATCTTGCCGAGGTCGAACGACATAGCGTCACGTTGGATGATGTGGCCAAGGCCAAGACCCACTTTGACTGGGGCCCGTCTTCGCCCGGCGGCAACAAGAACCAGAAGAAGAAGTCGGGCGGGAAACAGCCGAGCGGCAAGAAGAAGCCGCAGAACAAGAACGCCCCCAAAAAGAAGCAGCGGAACAAGAACGCCCCCAAGAAGCAGTCGCAGAACAAGAACGCCCCCAAGAAGTCACCGAACAAGAAGTCCCGAAGAGGTAATCAATGAGCAACGAGATGACAGAGGCCCTTGGAGCCCTGGCTGAAGACCGGGGTATCTCGGTTGACAAGCTGTTCGGCATCATGGCCAACGCTCTGGAGTCGGCCTACAAGCGAATGCCCGACTCCTACGAGTACGCATGGGTAACCATTGATCCCTCCACCTTTGATATCCGCGTCTTTGCCCAGGAGCTGGACGAGGACGGTGAGCCCTTCGGCCCGGAGATGGACGTAACCCCGGACTCCTTTGGTCGTATTGCCGCCCAGACAACCAAGCAGATCCTGACCCAGGGAATCCGTGAGGTCGAACGGGAGATGAAGTACGAGGAGTATGCCGGACGTGAAGGTGACATTGTCACCGGAATCGTTCAGCAGACCGACTCCCGCTACACGCTGCTCGACCTTGGTCGAGTTGAAGCACTCCTGCCCCAGGCCGAGCAGGTCTCGATGGGACCCCGAAATGAGGGTGGCAACCGGGTCAAGGCCTACATCGTTGAGGTCCGCCGTACTGCTAAAGGCCCGCAAATTGTCGTTAGTCGTACCCACCCCGGGCTTATCAAGCGTCTGTTCGAGCTCGAAGTTCCTGAGATCGCCGACGGTATTGTCGAAATCAAGGCCTGTGCCCGTGAACCCGGTCACCGCACCAAGATTGCCGTTTTCTCCAACGATCAGAATGTTGATCCGGTTGGTGCATGTGTGGGTGCCCGTGGCTCGCGCGTCCGCATGGTGGTGAACGAGCTCAACGGTGAGAAGGTGGACATCATCCCGTTCAGCGATGATGCCTACGACTTTGTGGCCAAGGCTCTCTCTCCGGCCAAGGTGAAGGACGTTCGAATCGACTTTGACACCGGCACCGCTGAGGTCATTGTCCCCGACTTCCAGCTCTCACTGGCCATCGGCAAAGAGGGTCAGAACGCCCGTTTGGCTCACCGCCTCACCGGCTGGCGTATCGACATCAAGAGCGAAACGCAGTTGGCTGAAGAAGCCGCCTATCAGGGCGAGGAGTGGGCCGAAGGCGAGTGGATCGTCGACGAAGAGAGCGGCGAGCAGATGTGGCAGCCAGCTGATGGCAGCCCGGCCATGTCACTCGAAGAGTGGAACGCCCAACAGGCGGCCGCCGACGGTTCTGATGCTGAAGCCGACGCTCAAGCATCTGACGACACTGCGGACAATGACGGTGAATCCGATGACGCAGCGCCTGATGACGGTGAATCCGCCGAAGGTGAGGATGACGCAGCGCCTGATGACGGTGAATCCGATGACGCAGCGCCTGATGACGGTGAGTCCGCCGAAGGTGAG
>JAHDFR010000004.1:54223-84231 GCA_020628065.1 Acidimicrobiales bacterium | reverse complement strand
GCTGACGAGTCTGATTCCGAGGTTGCCGAAGATACGACTGAACAGTCCGAAGACGGTGTAGTAGTCGACACCGAAGAACCATCCGATGAGGTCGACGATTCAGAAGAGTAGTTGACCGGAGAAGCCGAATTCGAGTCCCAAACCGGAACCAGCGGTGGCGGATGGGTATGACTACTACCCCCGATAGGCTTGACAATCGCCACTCTCCATTGGCGCGTGGCTTCTTTTGTTGTTAATAGAGGTGAAACCAGCAGGTGCCTTCCAAAGTACGCGTATACGAGCTTGCCAGAGAGCTGAATCTGTCCAACAAGGAGATTATTGATCTCTGCAATGACTTGGGTATAGGGGTCAAGAGCCACTCATCGAGTGTGGTCGAGGCCCAAGCCGATCGCGTCCGTCGGAAGGCCGAGCGGGAAGGGCTACTGAAGCCCGTCTCCGACGCTGCTCCGAACGAAGCCGCCGATTCAGCCTCCTCCAATGGAACGCAGGTCATATCGACCAAGAAGCCTCCGCCAAAGAAGGCAAGCAAGCCTGAGGATGCGGTTGCCGAGACCGAATCGATGCCCGCGACCGAAACCCCACCGACTCCGGCCGGCGACGGCGGTGCCGACGCACCTCCGGCGGCGCCTGTTTCCTCCAAGCCGCAGGTTGTATCGTCCAGCGGCAAGGGCGAACCGGGTAAGCCTGCTATTCCTCCGCCCCCGGCGGCCATCAAACCGGCAACACCGACCCGTCCGGCCGAGCCACCGGCTCGCCCAGCCCAACCGGCCGCTGTGGCACCGCCGGTGGTCGAACCTCCGGCTGCTGTGGCACCCCCGGTGGTTGAACCTCCAGTAGAGGTGGCACCAACACCCGAGTCCGCGCCGGCGGCAGCGGAAGCGCCCGCACCGACCCCTCCGGTCGAGGAAGCTCCGGCTTCGGCTGAGGCGCCCGCTCCGGCTGCTCCTGCAGCATCGGCCACCCCGGAAGCTCCAGCCGCCCCTGAGGGCGCTCCAACTCCGGAGCCTCCCACCGAATCCCAGGAGAGCCCCCGTAGCCAAACCGGCAAGCCGATTCCCCCGCCTCCCGGACCTCCAAGAAGTCGAGCCGGCAAGCCGATTCCCCCGCCCCCCGGCGGTGGCCGACCCCGTTCGGGCGGTCCCGGTGGTAGCGGAGGCGGAGGAGGCCGTCCTGGCGCTCCAAGTGGTGGCGGAGGGGGCCGCAGCGGCTTCCGTAGCGGGCCTCGCCCCGGTGGCAGTCCAGGTGGACCTCCTCCCGGCGGTGGCCGTGGAGGACCTCCCGGTCGTGGCGGTCCCAACCGTGGCCCGGCCAATCGAGGTCGGCAGCGACGCAAGACTCGTCGCCGCCGCAACCGTGAAGAACTCACGCCAATGGACGTGCCGACGTATACCTCTGAGGATGCGCCGGTCCCGAAGGGCGTCGTCGTCATCGAGCGGGCTTCTACCGCCCAAGACCTCGGTCCCAAGCTGAACCGTACCGCGGCTGACGTCGTGCGTTTCCTGCTGACCAACGGTGAGATGGTCACGGCGACGCAATCGTTGTCCGACGAGATGATCGATCTGTTCGCCGCAGACGTAGGGGCGGAGATCCGCCTGGTTGACCCGGGCGAGGAACAGGAAGTCGAGCTGCGCAAGCTTCTGGACTTCGACGATGAAGTTGAAGAGGACGAGCGCCTCAGCTGGCCGACCCGCCCACCGGTTGTGACGGTTATGGGCCACGTCGATCATGGCAAGACGCTGTTGCTCGACCGCATTCGTTCAGCCAACGTGGTCGACGGCGAAGCCGGCGGCATCACGCAGCACATCGGTGCCTATCAAGTTGAGCACGACGGTAAGCTGGTTACCTTCCTCGATACGCCGGGCCACGAGGCCTTCACCGCCATGCGTGCCCGTGGAGCCGATGCCACCGACATCGTGGTTCTGGTGGTGGCCGCCGACGACGGCGTCATGCCGCAGACGCTGGAAGCGCTGGATCACGCCAAGGCTGCTGAAGTGCCAATCATCGTGGCCATCAACAAGATGGACCGTGAGGGTGCCAACCCCGACCGGGTTATGACTCAGCTCTCCGAACGGAACCTCGTTCCCGAAGAATGGGGTGGCGACACCATCATGATTCCGCTGTCGGCCATGACCGGTGACGGCGTTGGTGATCTGCTGGAAAGCCTCAGCCTGGTCGCCGAGGTGGAAGACTACCGAGCCAGCCCGGACGGTCGGGCCAGCGGATCAGTGCTTGAGTCCAACCTCGACATTGGGCGAGGGCCGGTGGCCACCGTGCTGGTTGAGCAGGGAACGCTCAGCGTCGGCGATCCGATGGTGGCCGGTGCCGCCTGGGGTCGTGTCCGAGCTCTGGTCAACGACCGGGGAGAGCGGGTCGAAACCGCTCTGCCGGCAACACCGGTTCAGGTGTTGGGCCTCAGCGACGTTGCCGAAGCCGGCGACACGTTCATTATCGCTCCCGACGAGAGGGTTGCCGGCAAGGTAGCCGACACCAGGGAACACTGGCAGCGACTGACCTCGCTTGGCCGTGACGCCTCGGCGACAAGCGGTGGCGCCAAGTTGGAAGACATCTTTAAGCAGATTCAGGCCGGCGAAACGGCAACGCTGAACCTGGTGGTCAAGGCTGATGTGAGCGGCTCACTGGAAGCGGTGTGCGACAGCCTCAAGCGCCGAGAGCGTGACGATGTCAACCTGGCTTTCGTTCATCGGGGCGTCGGTGGAATCACCGAGAACGACGTTCAGCTGGCCAGCGCCTCAAATGCCACGATCCTCGGCTTCAATGTCCGCCCGGACCGCAAGGCTCGAGAAATGGCGGAGCAGGAGAAGGTGGAGATCCGTAACTACGAGATCATCTACAAGCTTCTTGAGGATGTTGAGAACGCCATGCTCGGCCTGCTTGAGCCGGAGTACGAAGAAGTGGTCACCGGCGAAGCCGAGGTCCGCGAGATCTTCCGCATCCCCAGGGTGGGCGCTATCGCCGGTTGCATGGTTACCAATGGTGCAATCAGGCGCGGCTCCAAAGTTCGCTTCCTCCGAGAAGGCACGATCATCTGGAAGGGTTCGATCCAGTCGCTCAAGCGATTCAAGGAAGACGCTCAGGAGGTCGCTGCCGGCTTCGAGTGCGGTATCGGCCTCTCCGACTTCCAGGATCTCAAAGACGGTGACATTATCGAGACCTACGACGAGCGGGAGATCCCCCGCGAATAATAGGTTGGCGGACGGCCGGTCGGTAGTACCGGCCTCCGGTTCAATACCGGATCCGACCCGGAACCGCTGACCACGGATTCTTGCCCATGTTTGTTCTTGTGGCCTCGGTGGACTTACATCTACCGGCCTCTCAGTCGCTCAAGGAGAAGCGCTCGGTGGTCCAGTCGCTGATTTCTCAGCTTGATCAACGCAGCGGTATGGCCGCTTCAGAGGTTGATCATCAGGATTTGTGGCAGCGGACGGTGCTTGGCCTGGCCGCTGTCAGCGGATCCAGCCGACACGCCGCTGAGATGATGGATGAGGCCGAGCGTCTAGTGTGGTCACGCCACGGGGTCGAGGTCTTGTCGTTCGAGCGGAGCTGGTGGGAGGAGGACTGATGGCCCGAAGTTCACGATCAAACAAAAACCGAGGATCTTCGAATTCGAAGAGTCGTTCGGGTTCGAGTCGGTCCCGCCGTCCACCGACCAATCGGCAGTTTCCCCGAACAGCGCGGCTTAATTCTCTGTTGCACGAGATTGTGGCCGACTTCTTCGAACGGGTAGACGACGATCGCTTCGAGCTGATCACCATTGCTGGTGTGGAGGTTGACAGCGACCTCAACAAGGCTCGGGTCTTCATCAGCGACCCGGACTTGATGTCCCAATACGGATCATCGAGCGAGTCGGCCTCGCCGGGGGCCGAGGACTCTGACGACTTGCACGGCGATGAGTACGTGCTTGAGGCTCTGGGGGAGTATCGCCGGGCCATTCAGGCAAAAATTGGTCGAGAAACCCGGATCCGTAAGACTCCCGAAGTTGTATTCGAGGTCGACCCCGGTACCCGGACGGGTGCACGAATCGATGCCATCTTGTCGACCTTGGAGGATGCTGACGGGGACGAACCGGGCCCATCGACTGCTGAGCAGCCCAATGAAGGCGGGACATCCGAGGAAACCGATGGGCCGTCGACGGCGTTCTGACTCCGGCCTCTCCGGCTGTCTGGTCATCGATAAGCCAACCGGGTGCACGAGCCACGACGTAGTCGATCAGGTGCGACGTAGATTGAGCACCCGCAAGGTCGGACACGCCGGAACGCTGGATCCGGACGCCACCGGCGTGTTGGTGTTGGGGGTTGGTTTCGGAACCAAGTTGTTGCAGTTCGTCACCGGAGCCGACAAGTCCTATACCGCCGAGATTGTGTTCGGAACCGAAACTGACACGTTGGACGCAGCGGGAGATGTTACCGCCACCCACGACATGGGTTCTCTGCAAGCCGATGACGTCAGGCAGGCGGCCGTCGAGCTGACCGGAGCCATCGAACAGATTCCGCCCATGGTGTCGGCCTTGAAAGTCGACGGCCGACGGCTGCATGAACTCGCACGGGAAGGAATTGAGGTTGAGCGTAAACCTCGTCCGGTGACGGTGCATCGATTCGACCTTCGTCCAACCGGTGACCCCCTGGTCTTCACGGCAGAGGTCGACTGTTCATCGGGAACGTATATTCGTACGCTGGCCGCCGATTTGGGTACGGCTCTCGGGGGAGGAGCCCACTTGAGGAACTTGCGGCGGACGGCGGTGGGACCGGTTACCGAAGCCGAGGCCGAGTCGCTTGAGGACTTCACCCTGCGGCCGGTGCGAGACCTCTTGGCCGGGATGGCGGTGTTGACCGCTGACACATCAATGGCCACGGACGTCAGTCATGGGAAGTCTCTCGGCCCGGCCGTCGGCCCCGGCCGGGTGGCGGTGGTTGACGAGTCCGGCGAGTTGTTGGCGGTGTATGAGAGCAGGGACGGCGAGCTGCGGGCCGCCAAGGTCTTACCGAGGAGCTGACCATCAGCGGGCCAAGAACGATTCGGACGGCCGGCGGCGACGTCCACGAGGCCGAGGCTGGCGTGTATCTCAGCAGGTACCTGGACTTTGGCGTCGGCGCATCGAGGGGATACGGTGCCTGATCAGTGGATGTAGTCAACGACTTGGACGCAAGGTCAGCCCCGTCACGGTGGCCGATGTTCGGGCGGCGGCATGCGGCCGCGTTAGGTGTTTTTGACGGCGTTCATCTTGGGCATCAGAACATCATTGAACGGGCCCGAGACGTCGCGGCGGAACGTTCGGTAGCCCTCGCGGTTGTCACGTTCGATCCTCACCCGGCAATGGTGCTTCGACCGGACCTCGCTCCGGCCACGTTGACCGACTTTGACCACAAGATGGAGTTGTTGGAGGGTCTTGGGGTCGACACGGTAATGGTGGTGAAATTCGATCGAAGCCGATCGGAGGAAGCGGCTGAAGACTTTGTCACCAGCGTGTTGGTCGGTGCTCTCGGGGTTACCCATGTCGTGGTCGGGGATGACTTCCACTTTGGGCGTGACCGGAAGGGCGACGTGGCACTGCTGAGAGATGTGGGCGTCGAGCACGACTTCAGTGCTGAAGGCCGCCCGCTGTCATTGCAGGGCGAATTGTCCGACGTCAATGGTGGCGACGGCGGTGATCCGATCTCGTCCACTGCCGTCCGCCGGGCTGTGGCCGCCGGTGACGTGGATCAAGCAGCGAGGTTGCTTGGCCGTCACCATGAGATCCGGGGAACCGTGGTTGAAGGGGATCAGCGGGGGAGAACCATCGGTTTTCCCACCGCCAATATTGCAGTGCCGTCAGGGATGGCCGTTCCCGCCGACGGTGTGTACGCCGGCTGGTGGGTGACATCGGAACGGGATGCATCCCAAGAAGACGGTGGTGTCGGAAATGCGCCGCCCGATGAGATTCCTCACCGGTGGCCGTGTGCGGTCAATATCGGCAAGCGCCCGACGTTCTACGAAGACGCCGAACATTCGGCTATCGAGGCCCATCTCATTGACTGGAGTGGCGATCTCTACGGTGTCAAAGGCGGGATTCAGTTTGTGTCCCGCCTGCGATCAGAGCAGAAGTTCGATGGGCTCGACGCCCTCACCAGCCAATTGCAGTCCGATGTGACCGCCGCCCGGAATTGCCTGTCTTCCTGAACGGTTGCTCGTCTGTGACCAGGACGCCCAGATACCAATCCGCCTACTAACACCATGTTGGAGCATCGGTGGGTGGTGGCGCAGAAGCCGATGGGGCGGCATTGGATCCCTTGGGCCGTGTTGGCGGCGCTGGTTCTGGTCGGTTGTGTTCCGGAGTCATCGAGTGGTCCGGATGGCGGGCCTTCGGCCGACAGTTTGGTCGAGGACGCGACCGTAGAAGGTGATCTATCAACAGGCAGGGTGGCCGAAGCGTTGTCCTTGGCCGCTCCAGGAGTCTCAATGGACTTTGGGTCACCGCCGACCATTGCCTCCGGTCCACTGAGCCCGGAACTGCGGCAGGCCGTGCAGGCCCTGGCCGGTGAAGACTTTGACGGTTCCATCCGGGCCGAGGAAATCGAAGCCCTGGACGCTATTACTTCTTCTGGCGACGTTCGCCTGGCCTGGATCATCAGCGACGTCCTTCGCTTGGCCGGCGACGTCGGGCTGGTCATCCGGCTCAATGGTGTCGCCGAACAACTGCTCGACACCGACTTCGCCGACACCACCTCCTGGTCTGAGATCAACAACCACCTGATTGCCTGGGACGTACCCGAGCCGCCGGAGTATCTTGAGGCCAAACGAAACATCCTCACAGCGTTGGTGCCGAAGTGGGAACCGTTTTTCCGGCCGGAGGCCGAGGTCGACTGGAGGCTGGTCTCTTGGGGAGGCGTGGGCATCGACGACCGACCCTTTGGCAGCGACGAGCCCTGTGCCTGTATCGCCGCTGTGGACGCCCCGTCCGTTACCGGAGCCGCCGAGGCTCAGTGGTTGGATGATGATGCGGTGGTCTTCGGAGTGGTGATTGGTGGAGAGGCCCGGGCGTACCCGCGCCAGATCATGGAAGTTCGTGAGATGGTCAACGATTCGCTTGGGGGTCGCCAGTTCGGTTTGCCTTACTGCACGTTGTGCGGCTCGGCGCAGTTGTTCTTCACCGACGATGTTCCCGCCGGCGTGGAGCGGCCGGTACTTCGCACCTCAGGGCTGCTCAGCAGATCAAACAAGATGATGTTTGATCTCAACACGTTTTCGCTTCTCGACACCTTCACCGGCAAGGCGGTGTCTGGTCCTCTGCAAGATTTGGGGGTGGTGTTGCGCCAACACAGCGTCGTCACCACCACGTGGGGGGACTGGCGGGCCGGCTATCCCGACACCACGGTGCTCACTGAAGATCTGGCCTTGGGTCGCAATCCCGACTTCCGCTCCACCCGGGATGCGGACGGTCCCATCTTTCCAACCGGCGAGGTTGATGATCGCCTGGTCGCTCACGACGACGTGCTCGGGGTCATCGCTGACAACGGCCGGCCGGTGGCGTTCCATGTTGGCGCCGCCAAGGCAGTTCTCGCCACCGGCGCACCGGTCAGCATCGAGATTCCCGACGGTGTTGAAGCCGGGGCCGTGATTGAGGTGGTGAGTGACAGTGGTGGTCTGCGGGCGGTCGACGGAGACGGCGAAGTCCAAGCAGCGCACCAGGCATTCTGGTTCGCATGGTCACAGTTCCATCCGGACACCCTGCTTTGGCCTGCTGATGGCGTGAACTGACCGGATCACCTGGATTGCAGGCAAACGCCTGCGTTTCCGTGGCCGCTGGCCTGGTGGCTCCGGTTGACCTGCCCGTTATGCTTGTGAGCTGCTACCAACGCCGTCAACCTCACGAGGTGGACCGGGTTCGGTGGCCGGGCCAAGGGTCCCACACTCCGAGATCGACTCGGAGTTCCGTTGTCTACCCCGGAAAGTATTCGAACCATGTCAAAGCCAGCTGCCAATTTGCCTAGCAAATCCGACACCATCGCCAAGTTCGCCCGCGCCGAGGGAGACACCGGGTCCCCTGAGGTTCAGGTCGCTCTGGCCACTGATCGCATCAACCATCTGACCGAGCACCTGAAAGTCCACAAAAAGGACTATCACACTCAGCGCGGTCTGCTGGCTTTGGTCGGTCGTCGTCGCCGGATGCTTGACTACCTGGCCTCGATCGACGTTGAGCGTTACCGCTCACTGATCGCAGAGCTCGGCCTGCGCCGATAACTCCACGTCAGGAGTCGGGGCTACGGTCCCTGTGAAAGTTGATCGGCCACCTGAGAGGTATCTCACAGGTTGGCGATATTTGGCGATAGTATGACCAACAGCGCCCTAGCACCTTTGTGCTGAGCGCACACATATTGACGCAGGTCAGCTGCCAGTTTTAGGTTCTCCGTGTCGGTTGTGGCACACCATCGATCCGCCACCGGACTGGATGCACACCACACGCCGTGGCCGATTGAACAGCAGCGGCGCCGAACCGGGTGATCTAAATCTGGGATCTGGCCTGAAGGGACGAGAAAAGGTTCTCGTCGCGCTAAGACCAATAGGAGTATCCCAATGACGGACGTTGTTTCCGTGTCGGGGACCGTCACCGGTGGTGACGGCCCTGAGTTGTACCTGGAGACCGGCAAGCTCGCCGGTCTGGCCAGTGGTTCTGTTGTTGCCCGTATGGGCGACACCAGCATTCTGGTGGCCGCCACAGGTGCCCGTTCGGTGCGTGAAGGCATCGACTTTTTCCCGTTGACCGTGGATGTTGAGGAGCGTTCCTACGCTGCCGGCAAGATTCCCGGTTCGTTTTTCCGCCGTGAGGGGCGTGCCCCCGACTCGGCCACGTTGACTGCTCGTTTGATCGACCGCCCGCTGCGGCCGTCGTTCCCTGACGGGTACCGCAATGAAACCCACGTAGTGGTGACCGTGCTTTCGGCCGACATGACTCACCCCCATGATGTGATGGCCATCAACGCCGCTTCGGCCGCCCTTATGGTGTCCAACGTGCCGTTCGCCGACGCCATCGGCGCCGTGCGCCTGGCCTACACCACTGACGGTGAATGGCTTCCCCACCCGACGTACCAGGAAGGTGAGGAGTCCTCATTCGAGATCGTCGTCGCCGGCCGCCAGCTGGATAACGGCGATGTGGCCGTCATGATGGTCGAGGCCGGTGGTACCCGCACCTCTTGGGCCAACTACCAAAATGGCGCCCCGAAGGTTGACGAGACCGCTCTGGCCGCCGGCCTTGAGGAGTCGAAGCAGTACATCAAGGAGGCCATCGCCCTCCAGATGAAGCTGATGGAGGACTCCGGTGGCCGTCGTGAGCCCATGGACTACGAAGTTCAGGTCGACTACACCGACGAGCAGTACAGCGCCGTTTCGGACGCCGCCGAGGCCAAGATGGCAGAGGTCATGAGTATCGGTGACAAGGCCGAGCGGGGCACCGCTGAAGGCGCCCTTCGGGACGAGACACTTGCCGCTCTGATTCCGCAGTTCGCCGGTGACGACGAGGCGTTGGCCACCAAGCAGCTGAAGGCCGCCTTCCGGTCGCTGTCAAAAGCTGTTGTCCGTCGTCGCATTGTTGAGGACGGCAATCGGATCGACGGTCGTGGACCGGCTGACCTACGTGCTCTGTCAGCCGAGGTTGGCGTTGTTCCTCGAGTACACGGCTCCGGCCTGTTCCAGCGGGGTGAGACGCAGGTCTTGAACATCTCCACCCTGGGCATGACCCGCATGGATCAGTTGATCGACGGTATCGATCCAACCGAACGCAAGCGTTACCTGCATCACTACAACTTCCCGCCGTTCTCCACCGGTGAGACCGGCTTCATGCGAGGCCCGAAGCGGCGTGAGATCGGCCACGGCCTCCTAGCCGAGCGGGCCCTCATCCCCGTCGTTCCCGATGAATCGGAGTGGCCCTACACCCTTCGTTTGGTGTCGGAGGTTCTGTCCTCCAACGGCTCGACCTCCATGGCTTCAGTCTGCGGCTCGACGCTGTCGCTGATGGACGCCGGCGTGCCCATCAAAGCCCCGGTGGCCGGTATCGCCATGGGTCTGGTGTTCGCTGAAGGTAAGTACACCACGCTGACCGACATCCTCGGAGCCGAAGACGCCTTCGGCGACATGGACTTCAAAGTGGCCGGCACATCCGACTTCGTCACCGCACTTCAGCTCGATACCAAGATCGACGGTATCCCGGCCGACGTTCTCGCTCAGGCGCTGGAGCAGGCCAAAGAGGCCCGTCTCCAGATTCTGGACGTGATGACCAAGGCAATCTCCGAGCCTCGAGCCGACGTCCGCGAAGGCGCTCCGAAGATCGTCAGCTTCGAGATCCCGGTCGACAAGATCGGCGAGGTGATCGGCCCGAAGGGTAAGGTCATCAACGCCATCCAGACCGAGACCGGCGCCGACATTTCGGTTGACGACGACGGCCAGGTGGGCATTGTTTCCGTGGCCGCCACCGACAAGACGGTGGTCGACGAAGCCGAACGTCAGATCCGACTGATCCTGGATCCGCCTACCGCCGATGTTGGTGAGGCCTACAGCGGTCGAGTGGTGAACATCACCAAGTTCGGTGCCTTCATCAACATTCTCCCTGGCCGCGACGGTCTGCTGCACATCTCCAAGATCGGGATGGGCAAGCGAATCGACAAGGTCGAGGATGTTCTTGAACTTGGTCAGGAAGTGGACGTCACCGTTGAGGACATCGATCCCAACGGCAAGATTTCACTTCGGATGACCGCCGACACTCGGAGCTCCGACGGCGGAGGATCCGGTGGCGGGCGTTCCCGGTCACGATCCAGCAACGATGATGAGTCCGATTCGGCATCGGCTGTGTCCATGTCGTTCGAGGACGATTTTGAGCCTTCGGGCTTCGGTGAACTCGGACCCGAAGGGGCCGCTGTCATGCCGGAGAACGATCGCCGTGACCGTGACCGTAATCGCAGCCGAAACGGCCGTGGTCGCGGCCGTGGCCGCGGGCGTCGTAACTGACCAACGCCCCATTTGAGTATCACGTAATCCAGATATCGGGCGCCGTGTCTGCGGACCTGGCGCCCGATATCGATGGTTGCGTTCTGGGACGCAACCCGAGTCAGCCCGAGATAAATCCGGGACAGTCCGGAACAGCAAATCCGGGATAGCAAGTCCGGGATGGAAGGTGTGAGGCCATGACCATTCGAGTCGGAGTTTTCGGTGCCGGGGGCCGAATGGGTTCCATGGTGGCCGCCACGCTTGCTGACGCCGATGGCATAGCCTTCGTCGCGGCGGCTGATCCTTCGTTTGAAGGCATCAACGTTGGGGAGGTGACCGGCGTGGCCGGTCACGACTTCCCCGTGTCCTCGACCGGCGGTCCACTGATCGACGGCAACGGCCGACCGTTGGTTGACGTCATGGTCGACTTCACTCACCCGGATGCTGCCAGGCAGAACGTCACGTTCTGTGCGGAAAACGGCATTCATGCCGTGGTCGGCACCTCTGGATTCACCGAGGCCGACTACGAGGGGTTGAGCGCCGCTTTTGATCGCTCCAACTGCATCATCGCCCCCAACTTCGCCATCGGGGCAGTGCTGATGATGCGTTTCGCCGAACTGGCCGCCCCGTACTTCGACAGCGGCGAAATCATCGAGCTGCACCACGACCACAAGGTCGATGCTCCCAGCGGAACGGCGGTCTCCACCGCCGAACGAATGGCCAAGGCGTCATCAGACTGGATCACCGATCCGACTCAGTCGGAGACCATCGCCAATGCCAGAGGGGCCGAAGGGCCGGCGGGCATACGCCTCCACTCTGTGCGAATGCGGGGAATGGTTGCTCACCAGGAAGTCGTCCTTGGCGCCATGGGACAGACACTCACCTTGCGCCACGACTCCTACGACCGGTCGTCGTTCATGCCCGGTGTTGTCCTTGCTGTGCAGCGTGTTGCTTCGCTTCCCGGGCTGACCATCGGGCTGGACAAGGTGCTCGACCTGTAACCGACAGAGCTTCGACCGGATTGGCGCAACCGGCGCACGTACACGACGTTGCCCAACCGGCGATACCTGACCGATACAGCTTGACCGATACGGCTTGAACGTCACCTGTCGGCTTCGTCCGCTGGCGTTCTACCTGTCGGTCTCCGTCACCCCGTCGCCCTCGGAGGATTGGGTATCACCCTCGGAATCGGCCCCCAAGTCAACGAGGCTTCGGGTCTCGGAGTTCTCAGCGAAAAACTCGTTGTAGACCGTCCACGAAACCAGGACCGCCGACAGGATAAGAATCGGTACCCGGTACTCGGCGATGAAATCGACCACCCGCTGCAGCGGTGAGGCGAAGACCTCACCAACCTGTCTAATGATGATCAAGCGGGTGATTGTTCCACTGATGTTCAGCACGATGAAGACGGGGAGGCTGACACCGGTTGCCGCTGACATGGCGCAGATGATGTTGTTCGGCATGGCGAAGATGAGCGGGTAGGACGCCCGCCTGAACATCTGCTCACCGTCGCGAATCAACGGACCGTAGGTGCGGCTGCGGCGCTCAGTCCAGGCAATGGCTTTCTCGCCGTACCAGAACCCGAGCATGAAGTAGAGCGGATCGGATGCCACCAGCCGGCAGAACCCGATGACGTAGAACGTGACGGCGTCGAGCTGGTTGGTGGCCAGCGTCAGATTGCGGTTGCGAGGGTTGAGAGCGATGAGCAGACCCGGTCGGCTGTCTACGAATTCGGCCAGCACCAGGTCGCCGAAAAGAGCCGCTCCCTGCGATAGGAAAACGAGCGCGATCACAATACGTACGATTGGCTTGGGTGGCGGTTCACCGCGTCTGAAAGCCACGAGTGCAGTCTTACAGAATCGGTGGGCGAATACTCGCCGCAACGCGCTTGTTCATCCGGTCTCAACCCATTCGACGAGATGGATCGGCCGATGTCGGGTTCTCTCGGTGGCCGTTTGGGTAGCGTGGGTGGTGTCAGTAAGTGGAAGGTGGAACTTCACCGACGGTGGCCGTCGGTAAAACGGTTCCGCTTTGAGGCTCACCCGCCATGTCAACCGAACAGATCTCCGTTTCATCAGTTCAATCGCCTGACAACGTCGACCCTGACGGTGGCCGGACGCGCCGTGACTGGCACTTCGCTCGTCAACCGTTCTGGATCTTCTCTCACCTGTTTGCTTTCGCGGTGGTGGCACTGTTCGTTGCCCTTGGCTTTTGGCAGCTCGACCGGCTTGACCAACGACAGGCTGAGAACGCTTTGATCTCGGCGAGGACGGCCGAGCGGCCGCTGTTGGTGGATAGCGCCGACATCGGTCTGGCCTCCGGCGGTGAAGCCGATTTTCGACCGGCGGTCGCCGTGGGAACGATCATCGATGATGATGTTGTTCGCGTGGCCAATCGATCACAGGGAGGGGTGGCCGGTGAGTACGTGGTGGCCCTGTTGGAGCTCGGCGACGGAACCCTACTGGCGGTCAACCGCGGATTTGTTCCCATAAATACTGATGCCGCTTTGCTTGACTCACCAACCGGCGTCGTCGAGCTGACGGGCTGGCTGCGAGCCACAGTGGAGCCCGAAGGATGGTTTGCAGTGGCTGATACCGGCGCCGGGGAGGTGATGCCCCGGCTGGATACGACGGCCCTCAGTGCTCGAATCGGTGAGGCGTTGCCTCCCTACGCACTACAGCTGGCACCCGACGGCAGCGCAACCGCCGAGTTCCCGGATCCTGTCGCGCTACCGGAATTGAGCGAGGGACCCCACCTTTCCTATGCCGTCCAGTGGTTTATCTTTGCCGTTCTGGGCACGATCTTCTATCTGGCGGTTGTGCTTCGCCGAGCCGGCCGAGACGAAACAGGAGACGTGCCGGCATGAACGGCGCCAACCGGCAGCCCAGACCATCCGCAGGTTGCGGCGCTCAGTGCGCCGAGGGTGACCGGCTGGCCGCCGTACTACTGCGAATACGCCTTTCGGGGTTGATTTCCAGCGCCGCCATTGCCGATGCCGGTGGACTTGCCGAGTCAAGCGTGGCCACAGTGTTGGCTGGAGCCGGTGAACGAGGCCTGGTGGTTGAGCGGACGGGGGATCGACCCGGATGGGTGCTGACCGCCGAGGGGCGGCGAGTGGGGGAGAAGCTGCTGCAACACCAGTTGGACTGTGACGCTGACGTCGGTGATGTACCGGTTGGCGGGCGACGGTCGATGGTGCTCTCCGCCTACGAGCAGTTCATACCACTCAACGCTGAGATTCTCGATCTTTGCACCCGATGGCAGGTGCTCCGACATCAGCCGCTGTTGTTGAACGATCACAGCGACCCCGACTACGACCGAGAGATCATCAGACAGCTGGAGGCTATTCACGAGCGAGTCGACCCCGTTTGCCGTATGCTCGGCGAGGCGCACCCCAGGTTCGCTCCATATCAGGCCCGACTCGACTACGCTCTCGACAACGTGGTCAGAGGTCAAATTGCCTGGCTGACCAAGCCGACGGTGGACTCGTATCATACGATTTGGTTTGAGTTGCATGACGATTTCCTGGCCACCCTCGGCCTGGATCGTGCCGTCGAGCATGCTCGACTACATCCGACGCCGGAAGGGCCGGAATCCGAGAACTTCGACGAAACGTAACTACTACGGGTAATGGACTAGCGGACTTCGACTGAGGACCACCACCGGAACGGGCTGGATCGGCGCCCAAATCGCACCGCTCTTCAACACACAGCTCTGAACACGCCGTTCTGAACACACTGCCCAGATCACACAGCCCAGTAGACCAACACAGGAGGACAATCCATGGCCAGGTTCGGCCCAGTACTCACCGCAATGGTCACCCCATTTGACGGCGACGGCAAGCTCGACTTGGCCGCCGCCCAAGATCTGGCCAAGTATCTTGTGGCCAACGGGAACGACGGTGTCGTGGTGGCCGGAACCACTGGCGAGTCCGCCACCATCTCCTATGAAGAGCAACGCGATCTGTTTGTCGCCATCCGCGAGGCCATTCCGGACCACTCACTCGTCGCCGGCGCTGGCAGCAACGCCACCGCAGTGGCCGTCAAGAACACCAAGACTGCCACCGAGGTTGGCGCCGACGCCATCTTGGCAGTCGCCCCGTACTACAACCGACCCTCACAGGAGGGTTTGTACCGGCACTTCGTCGCCTCGGCCCAGGCAACCGAGCTGCCGGTAATGGTGTACGACGTCCCGGGACGTACCGGCCGCAAGATCGAAACTGCAACCCTGCTTCGCTTGGCCGAAGTGGACAACATCGTCGCTCTGAAAGACGCATCCGGCGATCCGGCTGAGACCGCCTCGTTCCTGGCTCAGGTTGATCCGAGCTTTGAGGTGTACTCCGGCGATGACGGTTTGACGCTGCCGCTACTCTCGGTCGGAGCCGTCGGCGTTGTCGGAGTTGTTACTCACTACGCCGGTCGGGAGATGGCTTCCATGATCTCGGCCTTCCACGAAGGAAAGGTGGCCGAAGCCACCCACTGGCATCGTCGGATGATGCCAGCGTTTGCCCACTTCGGCTACGACGATGCTCCCAGCCCGGTGCCGACCAAGGCCATGATGAACCACCTGGGTGTGTCGGTCGGTGACTGTCGACTGCCGATGGGGCCGACGCCACCCGATATGGATGAACGCTGCCGTCAGGTTCTGGCCGCACTCGGCCGGGCCGATTCCTGATGCCGGCGCCGGTAAAGATTTCTTTCCTCGGTGGGCTCGGGGAAATTGGACGAAACTGCGCGGCCATCGAGGTCGAGGGGCGGATCATGCTCATCGACTGCGGGCTGATGTTTCCCGATGCCGATGCGGCCGGGGTCGATCTCATTCTCCCCGACTTCAGTTATCTGGTCGACAACGCCGATCGGGTCGAAGGGGTGGTGGCGACCCATGGTCACGAAGACCACATAGGCGCACTCGGCTTCCTGCTGGAGGAGGTGCCGCTCACTGTTGTCGGCTCGCCGCTGACGGTTGGTATGGCCAAGGGACGAATTGCGGAGCGCGGGGTGCTCGATCGAGCCAAGTTCGTTGAGGTCAGCGACAACGAACGCATCCAGATCGGCCCCTTTGACATGGAGTTCTTTCCGGTCACCCACTCGGTGCCCCACGGGTTCGCCACCGCGTTTCACACCCCCCAGGGGGTCATTCTCCACAGCGGGGATTTCAAGCTGGACAACACACCGGTTGACAAGCGTCTGACCGACCTTGGTGGAATAGGACATCTGGCCAAGGACGACGGTGTGCGTCTGTTTTTGTGCGACTCAACCAACGCCGAAGAGCCCGGTTACTCGGATTCCGAGACCTCCATCGGCAAGTCCATTCAGGGTCTGTTCCGGGCACGGGAGGGTCGGCGGATCATCATTGCCTGCTTCGCCAGCCACATTCACCGCGTCCAGCAGATCGCCGACGCCGCCATCGCCACCGGCCGTACCGTGGCCACGCTTGGTCGATCGATGAATAACAACGTGGCTCTGGCCAGGCAAATGGGCCTGTTGCACATCCCCGACAACAAGTTGATGGACATCGAAGATGTCAACGGCATTCCCGATGCCGAACTGTGTGTCATCTCGACTGGATCTCAAGGGGAGCCGCTGTCGGCGCTGGCCCGGATGGCCACCGGCGACAACCGTTGGTTGACCATCCACGAAGGTGACTGCGTGATTCTGTCTTCGCATCCCATTCCCGGCAATGAGTCCAGCGTGTCCCGGGTCATCGACGGCCTCATTCGCAAGGGGGCGGAAGTCGTTCACTCCGGTATCGCCCATGTGCACGCCACCGGCCATGCCAAGGCTGAAGAACTAAGAGTTATGCACTCGATCGTGCAGCCTGAGTGGTTCATACCGGTGCATGGGGAGTACCGGCACATGGCCGAGCACGCCCGCCTGTCGGCCAGCATGGGGCAAGATCCCGAGCGGATCATGCTTTGCTCCGATGGAGACGCTGTGCTGTTGACCGACGATGGCCTCGAGCGGACCGATGGCATTCCCTGCGAGTTCGTCTATATCGCAGGAACGGTAGGTGCACTTGACCACACCGTTCTGTCCGAGCGTCAGATTCTGGGTCGGGAAGGTTTTGTCACCGCCATTGTGAGCTTGTCGATCGTCGGCGCCAGGGCTGAACTGCTGCGGGATCCCGAGGTGTTGAGTCGAGGGTGGGTCGACGGCGATGAAGGCGACCTATTGCGCAAAGAGGCCACCATTGCCATCCGCCAGGCTGTGGAGGAGGCGTTGGCCGAAGGTAAACGAACGCGGCATCACTTCGAACGGGTGACCCGCCGGGCGCTGGGTCGATTCATCAACAAGCGAACTCGTCTTCGGCCGATGGTGGTACCGGTTGTCCTCGGGGCGCACGAGGGCGAGGAACCCGGTTCATAGCCGACGAACAGTCGGCGTCGGAAACGCCGGGTCGAATGTGACATGCGATGGCGCCGAGCACCATTGCAAAACCCTCCGCCACTTGAATCCCGACCTGGACTACAGTTGAAAACACTGTGGCAACATCAACTCGGAACTCATCACGTTCCGGTCGAGGGGCTACGGGCGGACGGAAACCGGCACGCAAGAAAAGCGCCAGCCGTCGCGCCCAAGAAGACCGCAGAGATGTCCAAGGGCTGCTACTTATCGCCCTTGGAATTTTGCTGGGTCTTGGCCTCTACACCGGGGCAACCGGACTACTTGGCGAATGGCTGGTGGTCTCCACCGGCGTGCTGGTAGGGCTGGCCCGCTTTGTAGTACCTCCACTGGTAATCGCCGGAGGCTTTCAGCTTCTGCGCACCAGCACCAAGCGGAAACGTAAACGCAAGCGGAAGACCGACTACACCCAGGTGGTGGCGTGGAGCCTGCTGACGGCCGCTGTTTTCTGCATTCTCGACATCATCGGCGGTCGGCCGTGGTATGGATCGTCGGTTCAGCAGTTGAGCGGTGCGGGCGGCTGGGTCGGGGTTGCCATCGGTGGCACCATCGAGCGATTTGTCGGACCTTGGGGAGAGGTGGTGGTGACGATCTTCTTCATCGTCAGCGCCGCCGTCCTGCTTACCTCGCTGTCCCTTGGGCCGGCGGCCGACACCATGGCCGAGCGGTTTGCGCTCCTGTGGCGTCAAAGCCGGGATCGCACTCGTGAGCGGTGGACTGAGCGCGACTGGATGCGTCGCGATGAGTCCGACACTGTCGGAGATCTGTCAGGCCGCAAGAAGCGTGACGTCACCAAAGTGTTCAGCGACAACCCGTTCGACGATGGTCAGCACGACGCCGAGAACAATGCTGACGACGACGCCGAGGTGTACATCGATCTGAGGAAAGGCCAGAAAGCCAAGGCTGAGGCCACCTCGGGCGGCGAAGAGACAGTAGTGGTCGGTGCGCTTGAGAGCGATGCTGCCGCCGAGAACGAGAACACGACCGAGGGCGACAGCATCGAAGCTTGGCGCGACGAGGGACCTGAGCCGTTCATCGACGTCCCGACGCCGGCTGTCGTTGATCCAATGACAGCGGCCGCGCTGCGGCCCACCACCGGTTCCTGGCGGCTTCCTTCCATCGATCTGCTGGACCGGACCGAGGCTCAGGACATTGACCGGACGGTGGTGGAACGAACCGGCCGTCAGTTGGAGCATGCCCTGGCCGAGCACGGCGTCGAGACCCGCCTCATCGGCGTCGTCGTCGGCCCGACGGTCAGCCGATTCGAGCTTGAGCTTGGCCCGGGAGTGAAGGTATCCAAGGTGACCTCGCTCCATAAAGACATCGCCTATGCCATGGCCACCCCTGACGTGCGAATCCTGGCCCCGATTCCGGGGAAGCAGGCCATTGGTGTCGAGGTACCGAACGTACGCCGCCAGATCATCACCGTTGGTGACCTGCTGGTATCGGAAGAGGCGACCAACGCCGTCCATCCGTTGGAGGTCACGCTCGGCCGCGACATCACCGGTCGGACGATCATGGCCAACCTGGCCGGCATGCCGCACCTTTTGGTGGCCGGCCAGACGGGCTCGGGTAAGTCTTCCAGCATCAACTCGATGCTTACCTCGATTCTGATGCGGGCCACACCCGATGAGGTACGGCTCATCCTGGTCGACCCGAAGCGGGTCGAGCTGACTCAGTACGAACGATTGCCTCACCTGCTTACCGAGGTGGTCACCGACCCGAAGAAGGCGGCCAATGCGCTGGCCTGGGCTGTTCGGGAGATGGAGCGCCGATACGACCTGCTGAGCGAGGTGGGCGTCCGAGACCTCGATGGCTACAACTCGGCCGTGGAGGAAGGTCGTCTCGATCCGGTTCCCGGGCCTGATGGCGAGCCGGTCGAGTGCCAGAAACTCAGCTACATTCTCGTGGTGTTGGACGAGTTGGCCGACCTCATGATGGTGGCCGCCCGCGATGTCGAGGAGTCGATCTGCCGCATCGCCCAGAAGGCTCGTGCTGTTGGTATTCACCTGGTCATCGCCACCCAGCGGCCGTCGACCAACGTCATCACCGGTTTGATCAAAGCCAACGTTCCTGCTCGTTTGGCGTTCGCCGTTTCCAGCTTGACCGACAGTCGGGTCATTCTCGATCAGCCCGGCGCAGAACGTTTGGTCGGGCGGGGCGATGGTCTACTCAACGACGGAACCACCAGCACTCCATCCCGGTTCCAGGGGGCCTGGGTGACCGAGGCTGAAGTCGAAGCCATCGTCGCCCACTGGTCGCAACAGGCACCGGATGTTGCCTACGACAGCCGTGTTGTCGGAGAGGAAGCCGGTGGAGGCGAGTCAGCCTCGTTCCTTCCCGGCGGGTCGACCGGTGACGAAGACGACGACGATCTTCTCCTGCAGGCTATGGAGCTGGTCGTCCGTTCACAGCTGGGATCTACCTCCATGTTGCAGCGAAAGCTGCGGGTCGGATTCGCCCGGGCCGGACGCCTCATGGATCTGTTGGAGGAACGTGGCGTTGTCGGCCCGTCGGTCGGCTCAAAGGCCCGTGAAGTCTTGATGACCTCTGAAGATCTCGATGCCGGTCGGTGGCCGAAGGGTAATGCCCCCGCCGTCCAGCAGCAGGCCGCGCCCCAGGCTGCTCCGGCCGCTCAGCAGCCTCCGGCCGTTGGTTCACAACCAGCCAGGGCGTTGGAGTCACCGGCTTTGCCGACCAAAGTCGAGCCCTTGCCCCGGCAATCGGGAGCGCCGGCTGAATCCTCTGCGTCTCCCCGCCGTGACGGCGGATCTCAGGGCAGTGGATCTCAGGGCAGTGGATCCCAGGACAGAGGACCCCAGGGCGGTGGAACTCAACCGGGGCCATCGGCGTCAGCTCGCGCTGCGATCCAGGTTCAGCCGGAAGTACCGGTCAAGAGGCCGCGACGCAAGACGTTGGCCGACATCCCGAACCCTGAACCGGTTCGGGTCCCGACTCGGAGCAGTAATCATCCGGCGGTTCGAGCCGCCGCCCGATCGGCTGGTCAAGCAACAGCCACCAAGACGGCCCCGTCCACAGCCCGCTCGACATCGACGCTCACCGATGAGCGCCTGGGACCTGATCCGGCCCTGGAGTTGGAACCGAAGTCCAAGACCCTTCCAGCGACAGATGACGCCGAGACGAGCAGTGAGCCCATCACTCAACGGTCACCGATGGAAAGGCCACGGTCGACCGGGCCTCATCTACGGGTGGTCAAAGACCCGGACCCGGCAATGCTGGAACCAGAGCCTGAACCGTTTGACATCGATGAGGTTGACGAGAGCGACCCGGAGCTCGTCGATGCCGGCCGTAACTCAGCCGGCGCAAAGGCTGATTCGGCTGGCGTGAGGACTGATTCAGCGGTTGAAGAGGACGATGACGAGGACGATGACGATGTCTTCGACCCCGACGGGGATGAGTTCGACGCCGACGACTGGGTGGCTGAGTTTGATGAAGACGATGACCTGGACGATGCCGACCCGGACGGCGGAAACCTGAACGACTATGACTCCGAGGACGACGACTTCGATGGCGACGTGTCATCAGCCTTCGATCCTCCACCCGGCTATCCGCGGAGCTGACACAGTTCGCTGGGCCGAGGGTGGCCTCGATGATCGGGTCGGTAACCTCCAGTGGTGGGATTTCTTACTGAACCGACTTTGGTGGTGGCGCTCATCGAGGTCGCTGTCGGCCTCTTTCTACTGACTCGAGCGGCCGACGAGTTTGTAGAGGGCGCGTCCGGGTTTGCTCACGAGCTGCGGGTGTCACCGGTCGTTATCGGGGCGGTCATCGTAGGATTCGGTACCAGCGCTCCCGAGGCCCTGGTCTCGGGCATCGCCGCCTACAACGGCAATCTTGATCTTGGGGTCGGCAACGTTGTCGGAAGTAACGTAGCCAACCTGACACTGGTATTGGGAGCAGCCGCTCTCATCGTCCTACTTCGGGTCTCGTCATCGGTTCTCTCCCGGGAGGCGCCGCTGTCTCTTCTTGGCGTCTTGCTCTTTGCCTACTTCACCACGGGCGGCTTGAGTCGGTCGGAGGGAGTCATCCTGCTGATAGCGCTGACGCTGTCGCTGGGATGGATCATCAGCGGAGCACGCACGGTTCCGGACGGGGGTTTCTCCACCGATGATCTGGGAGCGGACGATGACGACGGGGATCGCTCGGCGTCGGCTGAACTGATTCGGACCTTTGTCGGGTTGATTGGAACCGTCGTCGGGGCCCAGTTGATGGTTTGGGGCGCAACCGCCCTGGCCGACAAGGCCGGCTTGACCGGTGGGTTCATTGGCTTCACGCTGGTGGCTATCGGAACCTCCCTGCCTGAGCTGGTCACTGCGGTGGCCGCCGCCCGACTAGGTCAGACGGAGCTCATTCTGGGCAACCTGCTGGGGAGCAACATCTTCAACAGTCTTGCCGTCGGTGGTCTTATCGCCCTGGTCGGGCCCGGTCCGATCACCGACCGCTCGGTGGCCACCATCGGGGTGATATGCATGGTGGTGGTGGCGGTTACCGCCTGGGTGTTCCTGGTGACCCGAAAGAGAGTTCACCGGATCGAGGCGATCCTGTTGCTTTCGGTGTGGCTGGTCTCGTTGGTCCTCATGGCGGGTGATGCTCGGGCCGATTCGTCCTCGACTGCGTCCGACACCCCGGCCCAGCTCGACTCGACCCGGGTGGATCCGGCTTAGTTGGATCCTGCCCAACCAGGCTCGATGCCCTGAAGTGCGGATAGTTCGCTATTCAACTTCCGGGTCATCTGGTTGATTCCGGCAGTTGTTAGTGTGATGTCGATGGATCTCACCACATTGGCTTCCAACTTGATGTTTCCCGAGGGGCCGGTGGCCATGGCCGACGGGTCAGTGGTGTTGGTCGAGATCGCTCGAGGAACGCTGACCAGGGTCTCGGCCGAAGGTGATGTGGATGTCATAGCCGAGTTGGGGGGCGGTCCTAACGGTGCCGCCATCGGTCCTGACGGCAAAGTGTACGTGTGCAACAACGGCGGATTCGTCTGGTCGGAGGTCAATGGGATGATGGTTCCCGGCGATCAGCCCCGCGACTACACCGGAGGCAAGATCCAGCGGGTCGATTTGGCCACAGGCGAAGTTGAGGTCCTCTACGACGAAGTGGATGGCATCATGTTGCGGGGACCGAACGATCTGGTTTTTGACGACTCCGGCGGGTTCTGGTTCACCGATTTGGGCAAGACCCGACCGCGGCAACGAGATCTGGGTGGCATCTACTACGCCAAAGCGGACGGCTCCGAGGTGCGCGAAGTCGTCTTCCCGATCGAGACCCCAAACGGCATCGGGCTGTCACCGCGACAGGACACGCTCTACGTTGCCTCAACTGGTCAGGGTCGGCTGTACGAATGGCCTCTTGCCGGTCCGGGAGAGATAGCCGGCTACTTCGGTCCCGAGCATCGAGGTCGCCTGGTGTGCGACCCGGAGGGTGGGCCTCGGTTTGACTCGCTGGCGGTGGACGAGCTGGGCAACGTTTGTGTAGCCACCATCGGCCGTGGAGGTATCACGACAATCACTCCGGAAGGGGCCTATCGGTTCGTGCCCACCGACGATCCGTTGACCACCAACATCTGCTTCGGCGGATCGGATCGCAGAACGGCCTTCATAACGCTTTCCGGCACCGGCCGCCTGGTCTGCGGACAGTGGGAAGTTCCCGGCCTGGCCCTGGCCTTTTCCGCCTAGCAGGCAGCCGTTACAGCCTCGATTGGCCGACTAAGCCATGACGCCGCTGTACGTCGGTCTGACCACGCATTGGCGACGAGACAATCGCTGAGGTGGGGTAGCGCTAGCCTGGAACGATCATGAGCGGAAGCTACTGGATCGAAACCCTTGGGTGCCCGAAGAACCAGGTTGACTCGGACAAGCTGGTCGGCACGCTCACTGCTGACGGGTTGACTCCGGCTGACGACGTGTCTTCCGCCGATGTTGTTGTGGTGAACACCTGCGCCTTTATCGACGAGGCTCGTCAGGAGTCCATCGACACCATCTTGAATCTTGATCGTGCTCGGGCGTCCACATCTCAGCTGGTGGTTACCGGGTGTATGGCCGAACGGTACTCCGACGAGCTGTCCGACGCTCTGCCCGAGGTTGATCGCGTCGCCCCGTTCGGAGTGCCGGTCAGTCTCGGTCCTACTCGCCCCGGTGGTGGAGAGACAACAGTCAACTCTCGCTTTGATCTTCTGGAGCTTCCTCGCCCGGCGGCCACCGCCCCGTGGGCCTATGTCAAGGTGGCCGAAGGCTGCGACCGCAACTGTGGCTTTTGCGCCATCCCGAGCTTCAGAGGCAAGCAGCGGTCCCGCACGATGGAGTCGATTCTGGCCGAGGTCGAGGCGCTCGGTGTGTCCGAGGTGGTGCTTGTGGCTCAGGATCTGGCCGCCTTCGGCCGTGACCAGGGCGTTGGCCGGCGACAAATCGTGCCGCTGGTGCAGGAAGTCGCCACCAGGGTTCCGTGGGTGCGCTTGTTGTACCTGTATCCGTCGGATCTCACCGACGAGCTGATCGACGTCATTTGCGCAACTGGTGTCCCGTACTTTGACCTGTCGTTGCAGCACGTGTCGCCTCCCTTGATGAGGAGAATGCGGCGCTGGGGCAACGGTGATCTCTTCGCCGAGCGTCTGGCCGCCATCCGCAGTCGAGAACCGGATGCCGCGTTTCGTTCGAACTTCATCGTCGGGTACCCGGGCGAGACCGAGGATGATCATGATGCTCTCCTCCGCTTTGTCCAGCAGGCCGATCTTGATTGGTGCGGTTTCTTCGCCTATTCCAAGGAGGAAGGCACCTACGGAGCCGGTCTGGATGGAGTTGTGCCTGAAGGGCTGATTCAGGAGAGGTTGGCTGAGCTGGGCGAGTTGCAGGACGGCATCACCCGGGCCCGGCGCCTGGAGTTGGTCGGCACCCGCCGCTCGGTATTGGTCGAAAGTGTCAACCACGGCCGCTCGGTGTCCGAAGCCCCCGAAATCGACGGCATCGTGAGCTTTGTGGATCCGACCCCGCCGGAGATGATTGGCTCGTTCGTCGAAGTCGACGTCACCGATGCCGAGGGTCCGGACCTCATCGCCGAGCTAGTCGACTCGCCGCATCCCAAAGCAGAAACCAATCCATGACCGACACCTCGACATCTGCTCCCGCAAGCTTTCTTGGGAGCTCCGGATGGGCGCTGGCCGCCAATGCCCTGACAGTGGCCCGGGTCATACTGGCTCCGATTCTGGTCCTGCTTTTGCTGCAACAGAACCCGTGGTGGGCAACCTTCTGGGTGGGTGTCGCTGCCGCGTTGACCGACTTTTTCGACGGTCGCTTCGCCCGGCGTTCGACTCCGACCACCTTGGGGGCCTTCCTGGACCCTCTGGCGGACAAAGCGATCGTCATCGTTGGTGGATTCGCACTGGTGGCCATCGGCCGGTTCTGGTGGCTGCCTGTGGCCCTCATCACCGTGCGGGAGGTGGGAATGACGGTGTATCGCAGCTGGTTGGCCGGCCGTGATATCTCTGTTCCGGCCCGCACGTCGGCCAAGTACAAGACACTTGTCCAGGGACTGGCGCTGCTGGCTGCCGTGTTCCCGCCTTTTGAGGGTGTGCCCTGGGTTGCTGACACGCTGTTGTGGTTCGCTGTGGTCTTCACCTTTTTCACCGCTGCCCAATACGCCATTGATGGGCGTGGCTTGTTGGCGCCGTGAGGTAGCGGCCCGCCGTCGGGACTCCGCCGGCGTTGGGTGCCGGACTCAACTCGGCCCGGTGGTTGTCGGGGAGTTACCTGGAGCTCCGCTAGTCTCGTAGTCCGGTGCGGTGGTGTGTTGGCCGCACCGTTTTCACGGTCAACGGAGTTGTACTTGCCCAGCGCGTCGTCCACCATCCCAACTCTTGCTCGGCGCCCCTGGCGCTCTGAAGCCACGGCGACACTGGTCGCCCCGGTTCTTGTTGCCGTCTTCGGCCTGTCGGCTGTCGGGTGCGGACTGTTGTCAAGCGGAGACGAAGAACCAAGCTCGGAGATCGAGTCTTCCACCGGTTCCACCAGCGGAACTGAGAGCGAAGAAAGTATCGATACAGGCGAGGCGTCGGCAAGACCTGTGGAGCGGCCTCTGGTGGAGATTGACGTTTCCTTCGATGCGCAAGCTTGCAACGAGGCAATTCCAGCGGCGTATCAAGCCCGCTGCGGGACGGTGGATGTCCCGATGGACTGGGAGACAGGTGAGGGAACCGTCTCGCTGGCCGTGGCGGTGTTCACCGCCCAGACAGACCCAAGCAGCGACGACGGTGGCGAAGCCGACAGTGAAACAAGCACTGGAGCCGGCGACGAAACAGGCGACGATGATCCAGTCGATGATTTGGCCCCGGCTGACAGCACACCGGTCATCTATCTGGAGGGCGGTCCCGGGGGTCACGCCCTGGAAGCGCTCCAGTTCACGGCCCCGGACTTGCTGGATCCGCTTCTACCAACCAGGGACGTTGTGGTGTTCGATCAGCGCGGCGCCGGGTTGTCCACGCCCCGGCTCGGATGCGACGAGGTCACCACCGTGACCAGAGATCTTGAGGACATCCCGGTTGTCAGCGATGAGGTTGCTGACGAGCGATTCCATCAGGCGCTGACCGAGTGCCGAAACCGACTAGCGGCAGACGGAGTCGACTTGTCGTCGTTCAACAGTCGGTTCAGCGCACAAGATGTTGAAGCCATCCGTCAAGCGTTGGGATACGACCAGGTTTCGCTGTTGGGCGTTTCTTACGGAACAAAGCTCGGTCTCGAAGTTCTGCGCCAGAACCCGGGGACGGTTCGTTCCGTGGTGCTCGATTCGGTTTTTCCTCCTGAAGTTGATTCCGTCGGGGAGAATCCCCAGACGTTCGTTGATGCCTACCAGCAGATGGTCGACGCCTGTGCCGCTGAGGCCGGATGTCGAGCCGGGGGAGATTTGGCCGAACGACTCACCACCCTGGCCACCCGCCTTCAGGTTGATCCAGTGGTGGTTACGGTTGAGGACTGGATCGGCGGCACCACCGATGAGGTGTATCTGACCGGTGACGTCCTGGTCGGTGTGGTCACTCAAGCGCTGTATTCTCCGCAATCGTTCAGCGACATCCCCGAGCTGGTGGACGACCTTGAGCAGGGCCGACTGGATGTAGTCGAGGAGTATCTGAGTCAGCAGCGCACCACCGAGCGCTTCTTCACCGACGGCATGTTCTACGCCATTACTTGTCGAGACGAGGTAGGGTTCGCCGATCCGGCCACCGTCGTCGATCCACCGGATCCGTTCGGGCTGCGATCGGAGTTCAATCTGGCCTCGAACGTGGGATCAAACGCCTTCGCCACCTGCAACGCGTTCGACAACGGATTGGCACCGGCGTCGGCCAACCAGGCGGTGCAGAGCGACGTGCCGACGCTGCTGCTTGCCGGTGGATTTGATCCGGTCACCCCGGTTCAATGGGCGGCCGAAGCGGAAGAGGACTTGAGCAACTCGCTGCTGGTGGTCGCTCCCCATGACTCACACGGCGTCTCCAGCAGTCGGTGCGGAATGTCAATGATCACCGCCTTCTTCGCCGACCCGGAGGGCTCGCTTGGCGGTGGAGAGCGGGCGTTGGATACCGACTGCGTTTCCATCAGGGATTGGGGGTTTGTCGACGCCCCCGCTGCCACCGTCGAAACAGTCGACGCAACCTATCTCAGTCAGGGCCTGGAGATCACGACCACCCGACCCGAAGACTGGGCGGTGGGAGTGCTCGAAGGAGATCAGTACCGCCGCTCATCGTTCCTCGATCCCACCCAACTCCATCAACTAGCCGGTGATGAACGGTTGGGTCAGGCCCTCGAACAATTCATTCAGGACTCACATGATGTTCAGCTCGGCCCGGCACAGAGCTTGAGTGACACGTCTGTGCCGGTTGATTCCGATGCGGTTGATGACAGCTGGAACGTTCGCTCGGCCAGCGGTTCGGGTGTGGTCGTTGATTGGTTTGAGCGGCCGGTCGGCCAGGTGCTGATCTATGTGATTCTGGTTTCGGCGCCGAGCGAACGGGAAGGCTTGATTGAGTCGGTTCTGACGCCGGCCCTATCTTCGATTGAAGTCGGTCAAGCCGGGTGACGGATTTCAGCCCGGACAGTGCAAGCGAACCTCTGCGGGAGTGGAGGCAATGAGGGGAGAGGGAGCCGAGACGATGAGGGTAGAAGTAGTAGCGGTGGGAACCGAGTTGTTGCTCGGTCAGATTGTGGACACCAACTCGTCGTGGATCGGTGAACAGCTTGCCGCCGCCGGCCTGTACTCCCACTACCAGACCAAGGTGGGCGACAACCCTGATCGCATCAAAGCGGTGTTGACCCAGGCATTGGATCGCAGCGACGCCGTGATTTGCTGCGGCGGGCTTGGTCCCACGCAAGACGATCTGACCCGCGACGTTATTGCCGACGTCCTCGGGGTTGATCTGGAAATCGACGAGGCCATCGCCGATCGGATCCGAAAGATGTTCACCAGCCGGGGTCGGACGATGCCGGAGAACAACCTGCGTCAGGCCATGGTTCCGGTGGGTTGCAGGGTGATGGCCCAACAGCCGGGAACAGCGCCTGGGCTGGTTTGTCCCGTTCCTGACGGTCCGCTGGCCCACCAGAACGACGACCGCTCAGTGGAGCGAAGCACCAATCGGGTGATTTACGCCGTACCCGGTGTTCCCTACGAGATGAAAGAGATGGTTACCGGCACGGTCATCAGTGACCTCGTTGCCCGATCCGGGCGACCCTCGGTCATCAGATCCCGCGTGCTGCGAACCTGGGGCTCGTCGGAGTCCGGTTTGGCCGAGGTGTTGGCCGGTCGTATCGAGGAACTGGACGAGCTCGGCAACCCGACGATTGCGTTTCTGGCCAGCGGAGTTGAGGGTCTCAAAGTTCGTATCACTGTCAGCGCCTCCGATGAAGGAACGGCCATGACCATGCTGGACGAGGAAGAGACGCTGCTTCGCCAGCTGATGGGTCCGATCGTGTTTGCCGTCGATGATGACAACATGGAGACGGTGGTGATCAGAGCGCTGGCCGAGCGGGGACTGACGCTGGCGGTGGCGGAGTCTGTGACCGGCGGCTACATCGCCGGCCGTCTGTGCGCCGTTCCCGGTGCCAGCAGGGTCTTTCGCGGCGGAGTGGTTGCCTACCACAGCGAAGTCAAGACCTCGATGCTCGGGGTGCCTGAGGGGCCGGTGGTGACCGAGCAGGCGGCATTGGCCATGGCAGAGGGGGCCAGACGTCAACTTGGGGCCGACATCGGCTTGGCCACTACCGGTGTCGCCGGCCCCGATACCGCTGAAGGGCTGCCGGTCGGCACGGTCTGTTACGCCTTAAGCGGGCTGGATGAGGCCGGTATTTGCCCCGATGCCTCGGGGACCCTTCAGCTCCCCGGCGACCGCGAACGGATTCGCCAGTTCAGCACCATCTCGATCCTCGACTTATTGAGGCGTCGGCTGAGCTGACCGGCTGCGACCATGTCGTTTCCCGGCTCCGAGATCAGGTTCACTATTGCCGGTTGGTTAGCGCCAACCGGTGACGGAAGACGGTTGACGGGCTGGCGCTATCCGGTCACGGTGGTGCGCCAGCCGTAGGGGTCGGCTGATACTCCCAGTTGGACGTCGACCAGCGCTTGGCGCAGCTTCAGCGTGTTGTCGCCCGGTTGTCCGTCCCCGAGCTGCAGCGTTTCGCCCGCCACCATGATCGTGCCGACCGGAGCAACGACGGCGGCTGTTCCCGACAGGAACGCTTCACCGTGCTCGGCCCAGGCTTTGAGTTCATCAAGCGGTACCGCTCGTTCCTCGACCTGATATCCCAACTCGGCGGCCATGGTGAGGACCGAGGCCCGGGTTACGCCGTGGAGGAACGATGAGTCGAGGTTGCGGGTGATCAACCGGTCGCCGTCGACCAGAAAGAAGTTGGAGGCTCCGGTTTCGGTAATATCGCCTCCGGTGGCGAACAAAACCTGGTCAGCCACGTGATCCCGCTTGGCGTCGAGCGTTGGGCCGAGAGCCATGGCGTAGTTGGCTCCCGATTTAATCATGCCGAACTGCGGAGTCGTACGGGGAATCTCGGTCTCGATGTAAATGTTCAGCGGCCGGATTCCGCCGGCGAAGTAGTCTCCGACCGGTGAATTGATTACGTAAAGTAGACCGGAGTCGCTGGGAGCGGCGGCGGCGCCGATGTTCTCCAACGTTCCGATGAACGTTGGCCTGATGTAGAGCGAGCCGGGGGGGTCCGGGGTGAACGAGGCGTTGGCTTCAACGGCGTCGATAATCATCGTCCGGAGCAGTTCGGCATCCGGTGGGGACATTCGCAGCTTGGTGATGCTTTGCAGCATCCGGTTCACGTGGTCGTCGAGTCGGAAGATGGCGAGAGTACCGTCGGCCTGCCGGTGGGCCTTCAGGCCTTCAAAGCAGGTGCTGGCGTAGTGAAGGGCATGCGCCCCCGGATGCATCGGGATCGGTTGCAGGTCTACGGCATGACCGGGGTAGCTGTAGGCACCGTCGGCCCATACGGCCATTGTCATCGAGTCGCCGAATAGCGAGCCGAACGGAGCCGAGAAGGGGTCGAGGTTTGATTGTGGGGTGCCCATGTCCGATCTATGTCCTCTCCGTGGTCGAACTTGTCACAGTTGTACTCCAAAATT
>JAHDFR010000004.1:46499-54123 GCA_020628065.1 Acidimicrobiales bacterium | reverse complement strand
TGTCCGATCTATGTCCTCTCCGTGGTCGAACTTGTCACAGTTGTACTCCAAAATTAAGTGATTCGCTCTGAAATCGGACGCGATTCGCTCTGAAATCGGACGCGATTCGCTCTGAAATCGGACGCGATTCGCGCTGAAATCGGACGCGATTCGCGCCGAGAAATTGGGCGATTCGCTCTGAAATCGGACGCGACGGAACGGCTTTCTAGCCGTCGGTGGCGATGGAGATCGACGGGCCGGGTTGTTCGGTCACGGGTGCTGTCGCCCTAGTGGTCGAGCTGGATTCGGGCAGGAGCACGGTCGATGATGTCCCGGCCGGCGATTCGCTCTGCTGTTCGGCGGCGGCCACTCGTGCCTCAGGGGTAAGAGTTCGACCGGTGGCGAGGCCGTAGGTCACGCTGCGCTCGGGACAGTGGCTGCCGAATACGAAGTCCTGGAAGGCCAGTTGGCCCTCGTCCAGCTGATCCCAGATGGCTACCAGTACGTCGTCGCTCATTCCGCACAGCGTGCTGGCGATCTCCACCTGGCGGGCGATCTCCGCCGGAGTCAGGTCTTCGCCGGCCAGCGCCTCCAGCTGGGTCTCAACGGTCAGCTCGGTTTCCGGTTGGTCACTGCAAGCCGACATGAGTGCTGCCGCGGTTGCCAAAGCCGCAGCAGCCAGTACGGGCAGGCGGAGCGACTCCGGCCGCCGACTCGAATTTGTACCTGACGAAGACATTCCGGCCCAAGGATAATTGGCTGCTGAAGGGTTGCCATGGCGGTGGCGGCAGTGTCGTCCGGGTTGAATTTCTTTGGCCGAACAGTTGTTCGCTGAGCGCCCCTGGACTATATTTCACTCTTGTAATTCGTTTGTCGGTACCTCGTCGTCGGTACTTCGTTGTCTGTGTTCGTTCGTGGTCTGATCGCAACCAAAGGGCCACGTCCGGAATGAAGATCAGGAACGAAGATCGACAACATGAGTCGGCAATGAAGCCAGGAGTAGCGGTGAGTGTCACAGCGGCTACTTACGGTGTTGGCGAACAACTTCCCCGACGTCGCGTCAACAACGTGACCCAGACCATAACCACATCCATCTGACCGGTTCGGCGGATGGAAACGACCGCCGGTAGGGAACACCGGGTAACAGGAGAAAATCTCGTGGAGAAAAACAAGGCACTCGACATCGCTCTGGGCAACATCGAAAAGCAGTTCGGTAAGGGCGCCGTCATGAAGATGGGCGACAAGAACGACATGGAGATCGCCAGCGTCCCCACCGGTGCGTTGGCTCTCGACCTGGCGCTGGGAGTAGGCGGGCTCCCGAGGGGGCGTGTTGTCGAAATCTACGGACCGGAATCCTCCGGAAAGTCGACACTGGCCATGCACGTGGTGGCGGAGGCTCAGCGCAACGGCGGCGTGTGCGCCTACATCGATGCCGAGCACGCTATGGACCCGGTGTACGCCTCAGCCATTGGTGTTGACGTGGACGAGCTGCTGATCTCTCAGCCGGACACCGGCGAGCAGGCCTTGGAGATCGCCGACATCCTGGTCCGGTCGGGTTCAATCGACGTGATCGTGGTGGACTCGGTGGCCGCTCTAACCCCCAGGGCTGAAATCGAAGGCGAAATGGGTGACACCCACGTTGGTCTTCAAGCCCGCCTGATGTCGCAAGCACTACGCAAGATCACCGGCAACTTGAACAAGACCGACACCATTTGTGTCTTCATCAACCAGTTGCGGGAGAAGATCGGCGTGATGTTCGGCTCGCCCGAGACGACCCCCGGTGGGCGGGCCCTGAAGTTCTACAGCTCGGTTCGTCTCGACATCCGTCGTATCGAATCGCTTAAGGACGGTGCTGAGGTGGTCGGCAACCGTACAAGAGTCAAGGTGGTGAAGAACAAGGTGGCTCCACCGTTCCGCCAGGCCGAGTTCGACATCATGTACGGCAAGGGCATCAGCCGTGAGGGTTCGCTGCTGGACATCGCCGTCGACAAGGACATCGTCAAGAAGTCGGGTGCCTGGTACACCTACGAGGGCGAGCAGATCGGTCAGGGCCGGGAGAACGTCAAGAACTACCTGATCGAGAACCCTGACCTGGTCATGGAGATTCAGGATCGAGTACTTCGCGAGGTCGGCTTGATCGCTGACGACTCTGAAGAGGCGGCAGCTGATGTAAACGCTGATCAGGACGAGGCAATGGCCGAGACCGCCAGTAAGGGGAAAGGAAAGTCAAAAGCGTCCAAGAGCGCTGATGACGAGCCGATCACCCTTGATTAACGGCTGAAGCCACCGGTATGGGAGAGGTGGACCGGGATCTGACCTGCGGCGTCGGATCCCGGTCTCTTCCGTTTTCGGCTCAAGTGTCTCACGAGTCGTGGGACTTGTTGGGACTCCGGTTGGCGAAGAAGCCCTGATGATGTCCGCAGGACCGGTTTCGGACACAATCTGTCGATGACCGAAGCTTCCCAAGCGGGGCCAAGTGCGTTGAGCGAGACCGAGCGGGCCACGCTGCAACGAAAGACCCTGCTGGTGCTGTCGGCAGCCTCAGCAGCCGGCCGGGCTGCCATGTCCATCGCCTTCGTAGTGGTCACGTTGCTGGCCCAGCGGCTGCTCGGGGGGCCGGCTTGGGCAGGTGCGGCCAGTGCGGCCATCACGGTCGGAACCGCCCTGAGTTCGTCGTGGCTAAGCGCCCGGATGGCTGAACGAGGACGACGGCCCGGTCTGGTGGTGGGCTATTTGGCCGCCATCGGTGGTGCTGCCGTCGCCGGGCTGGGCGGCCAAATCGAGTTCTTCATGTTGTATCTGGTCGGGCTCGTGCTCTTTGGCGTCGGTCAGGGTGCTACCGGCCTGGCCCGGTACGCCGCCGCCGACCTATCGCCGCCGGCCAAGACCGGGCGGGCCATCAGCTATGTGGTCTTTGCTTCCACTGCCGGCGCAGTGGGCGGCCCGATGCTGTCCGACATTGCAGCCGATGTCGGTCAATCATTGGGTTGGGGAGAACTGACCGGGGCCTTTCTCTTCGCCACCTGCTTCTTCGCCCTGGCCGCTGTTGTGTTGTTCGTCTTTCTCCGCCCTGATCCACTTCTGGTGAGCGGCGGTGGTGGTGGCGCAGGACAGAGCCGGCGCTCAACCAGCCTGAAGGTCGGCCTGCGGGCAGCGACCTCGTCAAGACTGGCCTCCCTGGCTTTGGCCGGTCTGGTGATTTCCCAGGCGGTGATGGTGATGGTGATGACCATGACGCCGGTTCACATGGATCATCACGACAAGCCAATAGGTCTTATCGGCTGGGTTCTGTCAGCCCATACCGCCGGCATGTTCGCTTTCGCCCCATTGGCCGGTTGGTTCTCCGATCGCTTCGGCCGGGTGCAGTCGATCGCTCTCGGCGGCGTCATCCTGGCCGTTGCCACCGTGATCACTGCATTTGCCTCCGAGGCATCGTCGGTCCTGATGTTCCCCGGTCTCTATCTGCTGGGTCTCGGTTGGAGTTTTGGCGAGGTCGGTTCCAGCGCCTTGTTGACCGAATCGGTGACCGACGGTGATCGAGTTGCTGCTCAGGGGGCGGGTGACCTGGTCAAGGCCTTTGTCAGCGGGGCGGCGGCTCTATCGTCCGGTTTCATCTTCACCGCCAGTGGCTTCGGTTTGTTGTCGTGGCTGGGTGTGGTCGCTTCGGTGGTTTTGATCGCCGGCTGTCTGTCGGTCGTCGGACGGGGAGCGGATTATCGTGATGGCACGTCGATGACGTCCAAGTCGGAGGCCACGACCACATCGGGGTGACGTTCGCCGGCCTCGGCAGCGAACACGCTGTTGTCCGGATACCGGGCCGAGAAGTGTCCCAAAACAAGTCGACGGGCGCCGGCGGAATGAGCCAGCTCGGCTGCTTGTGCGGCCGTCATGTGAAAGTAGTCCTGAGCGAGTTTCGCTTCAGATTCCAGATACGTCGACTCGCAAACCAGCAGATCGACGTTGCGGGCCAGGTCGATTGCCGCCTGGCAGGGCACAGTGTCCATAACGAAGGCCATCGACTGCCCTGGAACCAACTCGGAGACGGAGTCGACGTCGATGCGTCCGCGCTCGGTGATGATCGATCCCTCGGCCGCCAGACGTCCGACGGCGGGTCCGCTGACTCCGGCGCGTTCCAACTCAGCGACGTCGAATCGTCGTTTTTCCGGCTCGTCCAATCGGTACCCGTACGTGGTGGTTCGGTGGGTTAGCGCTCTGGCCGTCAGCTGCAGATCGCCGATTTGGCCAACGACGCCATCGGTGACGACCGGGTTGGGAACCACCCGGCTGGTGTCGTGGAATTCGGTGGCCGAACGGAGGCGTTGGAAATACTGTTCTCCGTCAGCTGGAAAGTAGACCGGCAAGTCCGGCAGGCCGTTGGTCGACGACCTGGCGTCGAGAGCTCGACGTTGAATGACGCCTGGCAGGCCCAGGCAATGATCGCCGTGGAAGTGTGTGATACACACTGCACTCAGGCGAGCAATGGAAGTGCCGGCCAAGATGGCTTGGCGCTGGGTGCCTTCGCCCGGGTCAAACATAATCATCTGGTTGTCCCACCGCAGAACGAATCCGTTGTGGGCCCGATGCCTGGTCGGGGCCTGACTGGCCGTTCCGAGAACGACGACCTGGCGGTTGGACATGAGCTGAAAGTTTAGTGCCCGGCTGTCCACCCTGACCCGGGAATCACACCGGCGACACACCGGCTCGGTTTAGAGGGTTCAGATAGGGGGTTCGGATAGGTTGTAGGCAGCCCGTCGATAACCGTTGCCGCCCGTTGCGTTCTGGAGGCCGATTGAAGCCATGACGACCGATTCTCACCCCAATCAGCTTGAGACCGGAATGAGCCAGCTCGGTGACGGCGTATCGTCCGATGGCCTGGTGCTGTTCGGCATCACCGGAGACTTGGCCCGACGTAAGCTCTATGCCGCCCTGTTTCGCCTGGAGTCGGACAAGATGTTGTCGGGGCCGGTCGTGGGGGTGGCGTCGTCACCTTGGGATCTGGAGCGATTGCGTTCGGAGGTGCGATCCGGCTTGGCTGACTCCGGCGTTGACATTGAAGCGCCAGAGCACACCGAGATCTGGGCCAGACTGTGTGGTCGGCTCGACTACGTATCCGGCGACTATCGTGACCCCGAGACCTTCACGCGGGTGGCGGCCAAGCTGACCGACGTGGCGTGCCCGGTGTGCTATCTGGCTATTCCACCGTTCCTGTTCACCACTGTTGTTGACGGATTGGGTGCCACCGGGCTGAACCGGGGGCGGGTGGTACTGGAAAAACCGTTCGGTCGGGATCTCGGGTCGTCACGCGAGCTCGATCAGTCGGTCAAGCGGCACTATCCGGAGGAGCGGATCTACCGAATCGACCACTTCCTGGGCAAAGAGCCGGTTCTGAATATCTTGATCTTTCGCTTCGCCAACTCGATTCTCGAGCCGCTATGGAACCGGCACTACGTTCGCTCGGTGACCATCAACATGGCGGAGGACTTCGGAGTTGAAGGTCGAGGCAAGTTCTACGACGAAGTCGGCGCTCTACGCGACGTGGCCCAGAACCATCTGCTTCAAATCGTCGCCCTGTTGGCCATGGAGCCTCCGGTTTCGGATCATGCCGATGCCATGTCGGACGAGGTGGTCAAGGTTCTGCAGTCCATCAAGCCGTTGAAGCCGTCCGATGTTTGGCGCGGTCAATACGTCGGCTACCTGGATGAAGAGGGGGTGGCCACCGGCTCGGACACCGAGACCTTCGTCGACTTCACCTTTGAGATCGACTCTTGGCGATGGGCGGGTGTCCCGTGGCGGATCAGAACCGGAAAAGGGCTGGACCGAACAGTGACCGAAGCGGTGGTTGAATTCGTTGCCCCACCCAGACCCCTATTCAGCGGCCAGGAGGCCGCACCGCCGGCCAACCGTCTGCGGTTCCAGATGAAACCCAACGACGTCATCGGTCTTGAAATGCAGGCGAAGGCGCCGGGACCTGCTTTGGTCAGCGAGACGCTGGAGCTTTGCGTCGATCACGACGGCATCGAGTTCGGTCCTACGCCCTATCACCGACTGTTGGGTGACGCCATGGAGGGCGACCGTCGTCTCTTCGCCCGGGGCGATCAGGTAGATGTCGCCTGGCAGATCGTGCAACCGGTGTTGGACGACCCGCAGCCGGTTGCGACCTATCCGGCCGGTGCCGGCTACGACGAGCTCGAACAACTGAACCAGTCATCGGTTGAACTGCCATCTTCCGGCCGGCCACCGACAGAGGGCACCTTATGACCAATGCACCGCTGACCGTCGCCATCGATCTTGGCGGCACGCACATCCGGTCCGCCGCAGTGGCCGCTGACGGAACCATTGTGACCCGCCACCGGCAACCGACACCCACCATCGATGATCACCCAACGGTGGTGCCGGACATGATCCTGCAGACCGTCAGTGAACTGAGTGAGACCTATGCGGTCGACCGTGCCGTGGTCGGGCTGCCAGGGATCGTCGATCATGGGGCGGAGCAGCTGAAAACCGCGCCGAACCTTCCTCCCCAGTGGGTCGGGTTTCTCAGCGAAGACTGGATCGCCTCCCAGGTGGGCCTACCGGTGTCGTTGGCCAACGACGCCGATCTGGCCGCAGTGGGTGAGGCCAAGTTCGGGGCCGGTGCCGAGTTCCACGATGTGGTGTATGTGACCGTGTCGACCGGCGTCGGTGCCGGGGTGGTGGTTGATGGAACACTGGTGAGGGGCCGACTGTCGGGTGGCGAGATAGGCCATACGGTTATTGACTGGTCGGATGCCGCTTCAGGGGTAAGGGCGACTGTAGAGGAGCTTGGTTCGGGGACTGCGATCGATCGTCAGGCCTCGATTGCCGGTCTGGCGGAGCGAGGGGCCGAACTGGCGGATTTGGTGAGAGCAGGTGATGAGAAGGCTGCTTCGGTGTGGAATCGGGCTATCACCGCGGTCGGGATCGGTATTGCCAACCTGGCGTGGCTGGTGGCACCACAGATCGTGGTGGTTGGTGGCGGAGTAGGTCGTAACTTCGATCTGGTCGAGCCGGTTCTTCGTTCACAACTGGAGATGCACGGCCCGGCTGCCGGCGGACCGATCAACCTTGCGGTTGCGGCCTTGGGCGATGACGCCGCCTTGGCCGGGGCTGCGGCGTGGTGGACAGCGGTTGGACGTAAGTGATGGCAAAGATGTCGGTGGTCCACCAACCGGTTAGCCCCAATCTTGAACGGTGGCGACAGTGAGCACGCAACGTCATCTGCTTGACGTAGTTGACGACGAGCAGTGGCCGCGGCGGTCGGCCGAGGTGATGGCTGCCGCCATCCATGACGCCGTGCAGAAGCGGGGACGTTGCTTGATGGCGTTGAGCGGAGGCTCTTCGCCCCTCGATGTCTTCGCCACCTTGGCCACCCTCGACGTTCCATGGAGTGATGTGACGATCTGTCAGACTGACGAGCGCGTGGTGGGGCCACGCAGCTCAGACCGAAATCTGGCCGCTCAGTTCGAGCATCTGGGTGATCTCGGCGCCGATTGGCTCCCACTGCCGGTTGATCTGCTGCTCGGCGACGACACGATAAACGTCAATGAGGGTGACATCGATCAAGACGGGGATCAGGAGCCGCAGGCTACCGGCCAGATGGCCGACAGTCAGTTGGTTGACGGTCAGT
>JAHDFR010000004.1:10178-46399 GCA_020628065.1 Acidimicrobiales bacterium | reverse complement strand
GGTTGACGGCCGGTTGGCTGACTACCTGCAGCGTTTGACCGAGGTTGCAGGCGACCCGCCGGTGTTTGACCTGATCCACCTCGGACTTGGATCCGATGGTCACACCGCCTCGTTGGTTCCCGGGGACCCGGTGGTAGGGGAGCTTCGTCGCTATGTTGCCTTAACCGAGCCCTATGCGTCCGGTGGATCGACCACTCGAAGACTAACACTTACCCGACCGGTGCTCGATCGTTCCCGGATGATCCTCTGGCTGGTCAGCGGGGCAGGCAAGGGGCCGATGCTCGGCCGCCTGCTGGACGGCGACATGAGTATTCCGGCGGGCCTTGTTCATCCGCCCCACTCGGTGGTGGTGGCCGATCGATCGGCCGCCAGAGCCGTCCACGACAAACCGGCAGACGAGGACTACTAGCGAGGCGAGCTACTCGGCCGGTCCGATGACGGCCACAACCGGGTGGTGATCGCTGCCACCTGACGGCAACACGGCCAGCGCCTTGGTGGTGAGCGTGTCGCTGATCAAGATGTGGTCAAGCCTCATCACCGCGGTGGGCAGACCTCCGCTGGGCCAGGTGGCGTCAAGCCCGCAGCCTTTGTTGTCGTGGGCATCGGTCCAGCCCCTGTCCAAGAGTTGTCTGAAGTGAAGATGGTCCTCGGTGGCGTTAAAGTCTCCGGCGATGATGGTCGGCCGGTCTGTGGGCTGTTCGGCCAGCCCGGCAAAGTCCTCGTGCCAAGGTTCGACGTTGGCGGCGATAGCCGGAGCGGTCAAATGAACGCCCAGCACATGGAGTTCGCCCAGGGGGCTTTCGACCGTGGCTTGGACGGTGGAGCCCACGGCATTCGGTTCCGGCTCGACGGCGGTGATGGGCCAGCGGCTCCAAACCACGGTTCCCCGCTCGGTTCCAGGCCAGTCCTCGGTACGCCACTCATAGTGGGACATCCGGTCGTCAACCCGTAGTGGGTCGAGGAAATCACCGCGCAACTCCTGCATGACGACAATGTCAGGATCGACCTCGGTCACGGTGGAAACAAACTCGTCCGGTGTGGCCCCGCCGACCAGCACGTTGGCTGTGAGCACGGTAACCGACGGTCCCTCTTCCGCCGCTGTGGCAAGGTCATTACGGCAGCCGACAACAGCGTCGAACGGGGCGATGATAATCAGGAACGCGGCCGAAACGACAGCGGCGGCGGCCTTGAGAGTGAGGCTTCTGGTGGTGGCCGACAGGAGGACGGCGATGACGAGTGGGAGACCTGCAAGCGGAGTGACTCCCACCACGGCGATGGTCAACGGGTCGCTGACCGGTTGGGTTCGCAGGTACAGGACCAAGGCAACACCGACCAGGATCGGCCAGGCTATCAGTCCGGCCACAATCCGGCCGGCCCGACGCTTCGGTCGGTTGCCATCCGGCTGATCGCCCGACGCCGGTTCGCGCTGGGATGTGGGCACCGCGTTCAGCTGAAGACTCCTCTACAGCGGACGACAAAGGTGGTTCCGAACGAGGTCGCCACCGGTCGTGACAGCGACGCTGGTCGTGATTGCCGGTTAGTTGTCCGGGAGTTTCTTTGCCTGTGATGGAGGGCTGGTAGGGTCCTGGTCATGGCCCTAGTCGATGCATCTCGCCCAGAGCAACCGACCATCGAGCCGGTGGCTGTCGAGCGCCACCGCCGCGGCACCAGATGGATGCATTGGATTAACTTTCCGTTGCTGACAATCATGATCTGGAGTGGTCTGCGGATCTATTGGGCCGACCTTCGTGACCCGTTCGGCTTCGGGGTCGGCCTCGTCGGCTGGCATTGGTTCGATTTCTTTCCCGATGTCGTCAACGAACGACTCGGCCTTGAGCGCCGCTTGGCTCGGGGAATGGCGTTTCACTTCACCTTCGGATGGCTGTTCACCATCAACGGTGTCGCCTACGGAATCTACACCTGGCGCACTGGACTTTGGCGTCGGCTCCTGCCCGACCGTCACTCGCTGAAAGATTCGTTGACCGTCGTGGCCCACGATCTGTACCTTGGCCGCCTCATCAAACGGCCAATGCCTCCGCAGGGGCAGTACAACGCCGCTCAACGCTTGACCTACACCTTCATCGTCGTCATGGGAGGGCTGGCCGTCCTGACCGGGTTGGCCATCTACAAGCCGACCGGAGTTGCAATCATCACCACGATGTTCGGGGGCTACGAGACTGCTCGAGCCATCCACTTCTTTGTCACCATCGGGTTTCTGGTGTTCTTCGTCATCCACCTGCTCCAGGTGGCCCGGGCCGGATGGAGCAATTTCGCTTCGATGATCTCCGGCTACCAACCACTGGCGGTAGCCGACACCATCGGGAACACAGATCAAGCCAACGAGAGCTCGGGCAGTGAGGATCAGACACCATGAGCAAAGAACAGTTCGTCGATCCGGCGACCGCTGAGCCCAACCCTCAGTGGTCTGAAGCAGATGCCGAGCGTTTTGCCCGATATAAGGCCGTCGAGACCGAACAGGCCCGGGTGCCGTTGGGTGAGTACCGTCAGCGGAGCCGGCGATCCTTTCTTACCGGTGCGGTGGGCATCGTCGGTTCATACGCCGGCTGGCGATGGCTGCAAGGTCGGCCGGAGGAGAACCGGATTCCCGATGTTCTGCGCCGGGGTCATGAATTCAACGAAGCCTTGTGGAGACCGGTTTCCGCCGGACGAACCGCGCCGACCTTTGACCGATCAGAGTCTTCGATGATCAGGGTCAACGGGCGAATCGGGTTGGAGTCTCCAATAGACCTCGACTCCTGGGAGATGACCATCACCGGTCCTGACGGGTCGGTTGTCGGTGTTCGCACGCTGGATGACATCAAGGAGCTGCCCAAAGTCGAGTTGACGGTGGAACACAAGTGTGTCGAGGGGTGGAGCCACATCGTGACCTGGGGTGGCGCCCGATTCTCCGACCTGGCCGCTCTCTACCAGGACCAGCTGGGTGAGCGACCCAGCGATTTCGTTTCACTGGAAACTCCCGACGGTGAGTACTACGTGGGCATCGACATCGAGTCCATGATGAACCCACAGATGTTGCTGGCCTACGAGTTGCAGGGCGAGCCGTTGGATCTGGAGCATGGAGCGCCTCTGCGGCTGGCCACGCCGAACAAGTACGGGATCAAGTGCCTCAAGCGCATTGCGTCGGTGGCGTTTACCAACGAGCAGCCGACCGACTACTGGTACGAACGAGGCTACGACTGGTACGCCCAGCTCTAGCGGCCTCACAGTACCGTTCCGACCGGATGACGGCGGGCAGGCACCGTCCGCCCTGGAGATGGTCGGCCCACGGAGATTGACGGCCTAGCCTTGGCATCGTGAAGGATTCGGGTTCTCAACAGCCAAAGCGCTACCACCTGCGCACCTACGGCTGTCAAATGAATGAGCATGATTCGGAGCGCCTCGCTGGCTTGCTTGAGAGCGATGGCTACCAGCCGACCGACTCGGCCTCCGACGCCGACGTCGTACTGCTCAACACCTGCTGCATTCGAGAGAACGCTGATAACAAGCTGTACGGCGCTCTGGGAAATCTAAAGACGCTCAAAGAGGCTAATCCTGACCTCCAGATCATGGTTGGCGGTTGCCTGGCACAGAAGGACCGCGAGCAGATCCAGCAGCGGGCAGGCCATGTTGATGTCGTCTTTGGGACGCACAATGTGCACCGAGCCATGGAGCTGTTGAGTCAATCCAAGGTTGACGGCCCGGTCATGGAAATCTGGGAGGAAGCGATGGCGGCCGATGAGGACGCCTTCCCCTCAGCCCTACCGGCTCGGCGTAAAACCGACTATGCGGCTTGGCTTACCATTCAAATCGGGTGTGACAACTCCTGTGCGTTCTGCATCGTTCCGTCGGTACGTGGGGTGGAGATCAGTCGACCGGTGGAAGCCATCGTCGATGAGGCCCGTCGCCTCGCCGCCGAAGGGGTCACCGAGATCACTCTGTTGGGTCAGAACGTCAACTCCTACGGGCGGGATCTGGCATTGGCCGCCCGACGGGAGGGCCAGGATGTCCGAATCAGGCCAATGTTTGGCGAGCTGCTGTCGGAGGTCGGTCGGATCGAGGGAATCCGTAGGGTGCGGTTCACCAGCCCTCACCCCAAGGACATGACGCCCGACGTTTTTGAAGCTATGGCCGAGGTCGAAGCTGTGGTTCCTCATCTGCACTTCCCGCTGCAGTCGGGATCCGATCGGATTCTGGCGGCAATGCACAGGGGCTACACCGGTGAGCGTTACCTGGACAAGCTCGCTCAGGCTCGGGCCACGATCGATGACCTGGCGGTGTCGACCGACATTATCGTTGGATTCCCCGGTGAAAGCGATGATGACTTCGCCCAGACGCTCGAGCTGGCGGCGGCCGCTGAGTTTGACTCCGCCTACACCTTTGTGTTTTCTCCTCGGGCCGGAACCGAAGCAGCGGAGATGACTGAGAAGTTCTGCGATCCGCAGGTTGTGCGAGATCGCTATGAGCGACTGCGAACGGTGATCGAACGCTCGGCGCTGGCCCGCTACCGTGACCGGATCGGTCGGGTGGAGGAAGTAGTGGTTGAGGGACCGTCGAAGAAGGATGCCTCGATCCTCACCGGCCGTACACGACAGAACAAGTTGGTTCATTTTGCGTCCGAGCCGCTAAAGCCCGGAACGTTCGCCCTCACCGAAATCACTGATGCCGCTCATCAGTATCTGCTGGGTGAACTGGTGGAGATCACCGATCGACCGACCTACCGGACCCGTCTCGACGTGATGGCCGCCCAGTAACCTGTCATCGGGCGATTTGCTTCGGCCTCCGGCCGATGACACTGTGGACTGATCGAGCCTCATCCCAGGAGGGACCTTTGGCATCGACATCGCGTAATTGGTTGTTGGTACCGAGCCCGTTGCTGGGACCGGCAAGCTGGGACGGTGTCGCCGAGTCGTTGAGGACTTCGGGGCACCACGTCGTCGTTCCTCACACTTCGATGACCACTCCGTCGTGCGAAGACCACGTCAGCCCATGGCTGGAGGAGGTCATCAAGGAATCCGACGCCCTCGGCAACCCTAACCCTGCGGTCGTGGTGGCCCACTCGAACGCCTGTGGTAGGGCGCCCATGTTGGTCGACTGTCTCATTCGGTGGGGTCGCCCGGTCGAAGCCATGATTCTGGTTGACGGTCGGTTTCCCGACGGCCGGTCACTTGCAGCCGACGAGCCGAAGTTCGCTGAGTTGTTGGACGGTCTGATGCGCCCCAATGACTATCTGCCCCCGTGGCCGAGATGGTGGGGTTCGTTTGTGTCCGGTCTGGTGGTTGATCCGGAGTGTCGGGCGGTGGTGTTTGATCAGGCACCGTCGGTCCCGAGAAGCTGGTTCGATCAGGGCTGTCCGGTTCCGACCCTCCCACCTGAGCTCGGTCGAGGCTACGTCGCCTTCGGAGGCAGCTACGAGGACGCCCGCATGGAGGCCAAGGCGTTGGGTTGGTACACGCTGCAGCTGACCGGCGACCACCTTCATCAAGTGGTGGCACCTGACGCAGTGGCGGGGACGTTGATTGCCATGGCGTTGCACTTGGCGGGGGAAAACCCGAGCACGGCCTTCACCGATGGGTAGCCGTCGGGCCTGGCTGACAGAGGCAGTCGGTGCCCGCAGCCCCGATCTGGCTGCCGCAGTCGGTGCATGGCCGTCCGAACATCTGCGGCAACCGTCGGTCGCTACGTTGGGGGCCCGAGATGTTGGGTTGTTGTTGGGTTCGGCGTTAGCCGAATTGCATGCTTTGCCGGTTGACGAGTGCCCGTTCGACGCGTCGGCTGATGCTGCGCTGTCGGAGCTGCGAGAGGTTGTCGTTGACGATCGACCAACAGAGCCGCCATTGCCCGAACCCTACTGTCGGTACTCCACTGTCGAATTGATCAGCCTGGTCGAGGGGCAGCTGCAGTTGTCTCCCGGTGCTGAAGAGCCACCGGTGGTTGTGCACGGAGACCTTAGACCGGGAAATTGGAAGATCGCGGAACCGCCGCAGCAGGCGGCGAGCGTGGTGTTCCAGACCCTCGACCGACTTGGTCGAGCAGACCGGCATCTGGACCTGGCCGTTGTGCATCGACATCTACCCGGGGTCGTCGGGGCGGAGGCCTTGTTCGCCTTCTATGAGGCGTACGGTCGGGAGCCCGATCTCATACGTCTTGACGCCTACGTGCTGCTGACCACTCTTACCGAACAGCTGAGGAGTCGCTCGGGCCGACGGCTTACCGAGCGACGGGAACCGAACGAACTCACGGGCTAATGACCGATAGTCCTCTCGTAGTAGTCGGCCCAACAGCCTCGGGGAAGTCTGCCGTTGCTCTGGCGGTCGCCAGGCGCTTTCCTCCGACGGAGATCATCTCCGCCGATGCCATGGCCGTCTATCGCTCGATGGATATCGGAACGGCCAAACCAACAGCGGCCGAGCGCTCTGCCGTGCGTCACCATGGTGTTGACGTTGTCGACCCGGGCGACGAGTTCGCCGTGACCGACTTTCAACGATTGGCGGAATCGGTTTTACGCTCAGCGGAGAGCGAAGGCCACCCGGTGGTCATCGTCGGTGGCACCGGGTTGTATGTCCGAGCGGTAGTCGACCAATTCACCGTTCCACCGCAATATCCCGAGCTGCGCGCCGAGTTGGAGGCCGAGCCTGACACCGAGCATCTCTGGGTCCGTTTGAAATCGCTTGATCCGGCCGCAGCCGAAAAGATGTTGCCCGGCAATCGGCGACGAGTCGTCCGGGCTCTGGAAGTCACCCTCGGGACAGGTAAACCGTTCTCCAGTTTCGGGCCGGGTGTCGACGCCTACCCGTCGACCAGATTCCGCCTTGCCGGGCTGGAAATCGACCGCGATGACATGGACCGTCGAATCGATGAACGGTACGACCGGCAGATGGCCGAAGGCATGTTGGCTGAAGTAGAACGGGTGGCCGAGTCCGGTATGTCCCGCACTGCCGCTCAGGCGCTGGGGTACAAGGAGCTACTGGCTCATCTCGACGGTCACATGTCGCTCGACGACGCCTTGGACGAGGCGAAGCGCAGAACTCGCCGGTTCGCCCGACGACAGCAACGCTGGTTCCGCCGCGATCCAAGAATTACCTGGTTCCCGGCCCTGGCCCCCGACGTGGCCGACCGGATTGCGTCATGGTGGGACGCCGAGTCGAGGTCTAACGACCGTTAGCGGACAACTCATCGCTTCGCCTGGGGCGAACGGATCATTGAGCTCAAGTTGTTCCGCCTTCCGCCCCTGAGCTGAATCTATCGTTTGGCGTCGAATCGATTCGGTCCACTGGAAGCGTAAGAACGCTATCCATACACTCCGAACCTAGGCGAGCGGTGAAGCCGATTTTTGGTTGGTCGGCTGATCCAGGCGGAGGATTGTGGTGAGAGTCGACAGCGTCGACAGTGGACGATGAGCAGCGGCAGGTCGGCTGTCGGGGGGCGCCTAAGTAGGCTGCTCACCATTGCGGCCGGATTGGTGTTCGCTGCGCTTTGTGCCGTGTCGGCGGTGATAAGCCACAGCGACGAACTGCTGGTTGGTGCCACCGAGGATGGGCCGCCGCCGGAAACCCGAGTCTTGTCAGAGTTGGACAATTCCGTTCCCGACCCGACATGGAGTGAGAGCGGTCGTCCGGGGAGCCCGGTTGTGGCCTTGACCTTCGATGACGGTCCCGACCCGGTCCGTACGTCGGATGTCCTCGATGTGTTGTCGGAGCACGGGGTGCGAGGCACGTTCTTCGTGACCGGCCGAGAAGTGCTGGCCCAGCCCGACATGTTGAAACGAATCGCCTCCGAAGGACATGAGATTGGCCTTCATTCGTTCAACCACGCCCGCATGGGTGATCTGTCGTCCACCCAACTGCTGCGCCAGTACGAGCTGAATCAGTGGATGGTGCTGGGAACCGTGGGGGTAAAACCGGTGGTGGCCCGGGCTCCCTACAGCGGCGCCGGTATCTACCACACGACTAAAGAGTTGACCGCAGCCGAGTTAGCTCAAACCGAAGGCGGCCTCACCATGATCTACAGCGATCTGGTCGCCCGAGACTTTGAAGGTATTCCGGCTGCTCAGATTGCCGCCGAGTCACTCCCGGAAGCCGACCGCAGCGCCATCGTCACGTTGCACGATGGGCCGAGCGATCAGCCACGGCATACGGCAGCCGGTCTCCGGCTGCTGATTCCTGAACTCAAGAAGCGGGGCTACGAATTCGTGACCGCATCGGAGTACGGAAGGGTGGCGTCCACCGCCCCGGTGCCCACATCAGAACGGGTGGTAGCCACTGCGGTCACGACGACGGCTGGCCTGTTGGGCTCGCTCACCGGGGTACTGAGGCTTGCCACTGTGGTGCTCGCACCATTGCTGTTGGTGCGGGCGCTGGCGTTGATCATCCTGCCCTGGCGACAAGCGATGGTTCGACGACGGAGTCGCAGATTTCGAAGTGGCGCCAAGACACCGAGCGAGACCCCTCCAGGAGTGTCGATCATCGTTCCGGCCTACAACGAGGAAGTTGGTATCGCCGGTGCGCTGTTCTCCTTCCTCAGGCAAGACTATGAAGGGCCAATAGAGATCATCATGGTTGATGACGGCTCGTCGGACGCCACTATTGCCAGAGCCGCTCGGTTCCCCGACGTTCGAATTCTCTCCAAACCGAATGGAGGAAAGGCCTCAGCTCTGAATGTCGGGTTCGACGCCGCCAGTCACGACTTCTGCATTCTGGTTGACGGCGACACCATGTTCGACGCAACGGCGGTCAAACGCCTCATGGAAGCGTTTGACGACGACACGGTGGGGGCAGCGGCCGGCTACCCGATGGTCGGCAACCGGATGGCCAACCTACTGACCCAAGTCCAACACGTCGAATACATGGTGCAGTGCTCATTACTGCGCAGAGCGCAAGAGGCCGTAGGGGCCGTGTCCTGCATGCCGGGTCCCGTAGCAGCGTTCCGCAAGGAAGCGCTGGACGACATCGGGGGAGTACCCGACGTGACATTGGCCGAAGACGCCGACTTGACCGTGGCGCTCGGTGCCGCCGGCTGGAAACTCCGCTACATACCTGATGCCGTGGCCTGGACCGAGGCGCCCATTGATATCCGCACCCTGTGGAAGCAGCGGATGCGCTGGACCTACGGAACATTGCAAGTCATGTGGCGACATCGAAAGAGGAGCCCTTCCGCTGAGGGTGAGCGCTACCGTCGCCGGGCTCTGGCCCTAATGTCGCTTGATATGATCTGGCTACCGTTCACGCCGCTGGCCGATCTGTTCGCCATTCTGGCCTTGGCCACCGGTCGGGGCGGGGTCCTCGTCGCTGCCGTGGTCTTCACCGTGATCATCCAGTTGGTCACTACGTGGTTTGCCGCCGTGGTCGACGGTGAGCGCCGAACCGTGCTCCTTTACGCCCCGGCTCAGTTGTTGTTCTTCCGGTACTTCAACCTTCTGGTTCTAGCCGGAGCCGTTTCGTCCATCCTGGCCGGGCGGCGCCAGAAGTGGCACAAGCCGAAACGGTTGGGAATGGTCCCTAACGCCGCTGTGGTACCTGATGCTGCTGTGATACCTGATGCTGCGGTTGACGGCGTGGAAGCGCCGAAGACCGAGTCGGATGTGAATCTGGAGGGTGAGCCGAAGAATCGCTCGCCGGTGGGAGTGGGAACATGAAGAATCGAACAGCGTTGGCGTCGGTCGGACGAAGGGACGTCCCGTGACGCTGGTATCGCCAAGACAGTGGGCATCGGGCGACGATGAACCATCGCGATCTGCGTGGGGTCGGCGTCCGGCCGACGACCTCTTCTCCGAGCTGCTCGACGAGCTGGCCGCTGAGCTCCTGGCGGATGACAAGTCGGCTGACTCAGCCCCCGATGTCGACTCGGCCGAAGCCGACACCGCCGTCGCTCACACCGTCGTCACTGACACCGTCGTCAGTCACACCGTCGTCACTCATCTCGGGGCGGACGAAAACGGCATCGGGACAGCTGACAGCAAGAGCGGGGCCGAGACGACGGCAGCATCGCCGGTCGACGCCGATCGAGTTGAGTTCGTGGCTGAAGCCGCCCGGCCGGCCAGTCAGATATTTGTCGACGATCAACGTCGGGGTCGTCGGCTGGTTTCGATGATGCTTACGGTGCTCAAACTGGCCGTGATGATCTACGCCACGGTGGTGGCCGTCGGCTTCATTGACCTGCTCAGTCGTTGATTCGACGGTCGAGGTCGTGCTCCGCTCTACAGTGGGGGAGTGACTGTCACCGCCTCCGACGTTGAGCTCGTCAAACACCATGGGTTGGGCAACGACTTTCTGATTGCCTTGGCCCCGGATCGGCCGCTTGGAGCGGATGAAGCCCGGTCGTGGTGCGACCGCCACACCGGGTTTGGAGCTGATGGCCTTCTCGTGTCGGAACCCGTCGGCGGAGATGTGACTTCGACGAAGTGGTCGATGGTCTTATGGAACGCCGACGGAGGTCGAGCCGAGATCAGCGGCAACGGACTGCGATGCCTGGGTCACGCCATCTCGATGCGTCAGGTTGCGGCCGACGTCACGGCGGGCGAGTTCAACCTGACCGTCGATACCGACGCCGGATCAAGAACGCTACGGGTGCAACCGACCGACGGGCCGACCTGGAACGTGAAAGCGTCAATGGGTCTCGGGCGTTCCGGTCCGGCCATCGCCCGTGGCTGGGAGCAAACCGGCCATAGCCCTGAACATCAAATGGCGGTTGATATCGGAAACCCTCATCTCGTGGCCTTCTTCCCGACCCTCGATGGGATTGATATCTCGACCGTTGGACCTCGGATAGAAGCAGAGTTCCCGGGAGGGATGAACGTGCACTGCGTGCAGGTTACGGGACCGCACAGCCTTGATCTGATTGTCTGGGAGCGTGGGGTGGGAGTCACCCAGGCCTGCGGGTCGGGTGCCTGCGCCGCTGCGTGGGCGGCCCATCGGCTCAATCTGGCGGACACCGAAATCGCTGTGACCATGCCAGGGGGTTCAGCTACTGTTGAGTTGTCCGATGACGACATTCATCTCATCGGCCCATCAACCTACATCGGAAGAGTGCTTGTTGGCTGACGATCGGCTCCTCCCCACAACTTCAAAGCCGGAAACCGACGGCGGGGCCGACATCGACTTCGATGAATTTGCCGATCAGAGTGCGCTGACCTGGGATGATGGTTCGCTGGAGAGCGACCATCGCGGAGCATTCGGAGAGTTCGGCGGCGCCGAAACCGGGTTTCTTGACCGGGCCTTTCGCGAGCGGATTGTCCTGGTAGGTGTGACCACCACCGACCGGACAGAGGCTGAGACCGACGCCTCGCTTGATGAGCTTGCCCTGCTGGTTGACACCGCAGGGGCTGATGCCCTGGAGCGGATCGTGCAAAAGCGTGATCGGCCGGATCCCGCCACCTTCGTCGGTCGGGGCAAGGTTCAGGAGATTCTTGAGTCATCCAAGGCCATCGATGCCGACACTGTTGTCTTTGATGATGAGCTGAGTCCCGGCCAACAGGTAAATCTCGAGAAGATGCTCAAACGAACCGCGCTCGATCGCACCGCCGTGATTCTCGACATCTTTGCCCAACACGCCACCTCGGCCGAAGGTAAAGCCCAGGTCGAGCTGGCTCAACTTCGGTATCGCCTTCCCCGGCTACGAAACAAAAAGAACTTCAGCCAGCAGGGTGGTGGCATCGGAACCCGAGGGCCTGGCGAGACCCAACTTGAGGTTGATCGCCGTCGTCTGGTGCGACGAATGCACAAGCTGGAGCGAGATCTGGCTTCCATTGCCGCCCGTCGGGACAACCAACGCAAAGCCCGCCACCGGTCCCCCTACCGCACGGTGTCGATCGTTGGCTACACCAACGCCGGCAAGTCGTCACTTCTCCGACGGTTGACCGGCGCCGATGTTCGGGTCGAAGATCGTCTGTTTGCCACCCTGGATCCAACGACCCGCAAACTCCAGCTGCCGGGAGGTGAGCAGATCCTGTTGACCGACACGGTCGGATTCGTTCGCAAACTGCCTCATCAGTTGGTCGAAGCCTTTAAATCGACGCTGGAAGTAGCAGCGTCAGCCGACTTGCTGGTTCATGTGATCGACGGGTCGGTCGCTGACACTGATGCTCACATCAACGCCGTTCGCGACGTGTTGGCCGAAATCGGGGCGGAGGAGATCCCGCAGCTGTTGGTTTTCAACAAACTGGATCTGGCCGAAGACACCGATTCCTTGCTTCGACGTCATCCCGGATCGGTGGCCATGTCGGCGGTAACGGGCGAGGGTGTTGAAGACTTCCTGGACGCCCTTGGCTCAGCATTGCGGGCCATGACCGACGTCTACGAGTTGTTCGTGCCCTGGGCCAGAGGCGACCTGCTGGCCGCCAGCCATCGCGAGGGGCAGGTACTCAGCGAGGAATCGGAGGAAAAGGGAATGCGTGTTGTCGCCCGTCTGGAACCGGCGTCGGCCCAACGACTGTCTGAGGTAATCGTGGCCAAGATGTCGGAACAAGATGTCTGACGCCGGATCGGCCTCCAACATCGGAGGACACAGCGGAACCGACAGCGGAGCTCCCGGTGGAGATACTGGTGGAGATCCCGACGGTTTCGTCCCACCGCCGTATCCCTATGACCGACTCAACGGCATTAAACAGCTGGCTCAGTCGCATTCCGGCGGAGCCGTTGACTTGTCGATTGGTACGCCGTTCGATGAGCCTCCTGCGGCTGTTGTTGATGCGTTGGCAACGTCGAAGACCGAGCGTTCGTACCCGCCGTCGATTGGGACCGGCGAGTTCCGCTCCGCTGCGGCCGACTGGCTCAATTCGTATGCCGGCTTGCAGGGGTCAGCCCAGCTCACCGCCGAGTCGGTACGGGCAACCATCGGTTCCAAAGAGTTCGTCGCCGGACTTCCTCACTGGCTGAAGTTGCGATCACCCAGTCGAGACACCGTGCTGTATCCGGCCGTCAGCTACCCCAGTTATGCCATGGGGGCGACGCTGGCCGGGTGTCGATCAGTAGCCGTGCCGGTGGATGAGTCGTGGCGCATACGCCTTGACGCCATCGACCCCGCCGACGCCGCCCGAGCGTTGTGCCTATGGGTCAACACCCCGGGTAACCCGGCCGGTGGTCTAGATGACCTCACCCAGGCCGCAGATTGGGGACGAGCCAACGCTGTTCCGGTCGTTTCCGACGAGTGCTACATCGCCTTCACTTGGAGCGGGCCGCCACGCACGATTCTGGAGTCCGGGCACGACGGAGTTCTGGCGATCCACTCACTGTCGAAGCGTTCCAACCTGGCCGGTGTCCGTTCGGGCTTCTATGCCGGAGACCCCGATCTTGTTCACTACCTGGGTGAGATACGCAAACATGCCGGCTTCATGCCACCGGGACCGTCACAGGCAGCCGGGTTGGCCGCTTTGGGTGACGAGTCCCATGTTGAGCAGCAACGCAGCCTGTATCGCCAACGATTGGAGATGATGCAGACGGTGCTGGCCAAGTTTGGCGTGAACGCCCCGCTGCCTGACGGCGGTTTCTACCTTTGGGCACCAGCGCCCGGCGGCGACGCCTGGGCCTTGGCCGAACGGTTGGCCACAGATATCGGTGCGGTAGTCAGCCCCGGAGAGTTTTACGGTCCTCAAGGGGCGGGTCACATCCGTGTGGCCGTTGTACAGCCCGATGTTCGACTGCAGTTGTTGTCCGACCGACTAGGGGCCTGATTCTCTCGGGTTAGCTTAGGCCGGCAGCGATGGCGGCACCGAGTTCCCAACAGCGTTCAAGATCGGCGGCCTGAGGCGCTCCCGTGACAACCACCGGGGCTTGCGCCATTTTCCACCCCAGTCCGGTAGTGATTGTCTCCGTCGCCGCCAGGGCGCCGGTGCAATCGTCATTGCCGTGAAGGTAAACACCGAACGACCGCCCTCGGGTCTCCTCCAGACAGGGATAGTAGATCGTGTCGAAAAAGTGCTTGACTGCACCGCTGAGGTAGCCGAGGTTGGCCGGTGAGCCAATGAGGTAGCCGTCGGCGCCGATAACGTCAATGGGCGACGCCGCCAGCGCCGCTACCGAGGCCACCTCAACATCGACGATGTCCGGTTGTCGAGCCCCTTCCAGCACCTGCAGGAGCATGGAGTGGGTAGCCGGAGACGGGGTGTGGTGCACTACCAATAGTCGGGCCATCGAAGGCTCACCCAGCTCCAACGGTGTCACGGCCGGTCGGTGCAGCACTCCTAAGAGTCCAAGTCATGAGCCAACGATAGTCGTCGTTGAGCGGCAGGTGATTTTGGTCCTTCGGTTGGTTCGTTGACCTCTAGGATGAGGCCATGACTGCTTCAGCGACTGGACACAGCTACGTCGACGCCGAGACCGGAGCGAGACTTGATGCCTGGTACCCCTCCGAAGGGGTCGAACCGGCCAGGACATGCCTGGCCGAAAAGCTGGGGCTGATCAAGGGCGAAGTCATCACCACCACGATCGAGGACCTCGGCGCGCCACCGGTTGACGCCGCCGACGCCTATCTGAGACTGCACATGCTGTCGAACCGACAGGTGACCCCCAACTCCATCAGCGTCGAAGGCATCTTCGGTCACATGACCAACGTTGCCTGGACGTCGGCTGGTCCGGTGACGCCGGACAACCTCGACCGCTTGCGGGCCTTGGCCGGCGCTGAAGGCCACACGTTGTTGGTACGTGGAGTCGACAAGTTTCCGCACATGGCCGACTACGTCATGCCGAGTGGGGTTCGCATCGCCGATGCCACACGGGTCCGCCTGGGAGCCCACTTGGCGGAGGGAACCACCGTGATGCACGAGGGTTTCGTGAACTTCAACGCCGGCACCATCGGCTCGGCCATGGTGGAGGGACGTATAAGCCAGGGCGTAGTGGTCGGAGCGCACAGCGACGTGGGAGGCGGTGCATCCATCATGGGCACCCTGTCCGGCGGTGGCACTGAGCGGATCACGGTGGGTGAGAACTGCTTGATCGGCGCGAACGCCGGCATCGGTATTTCACTGGGCGATGGTTGCACCGTGGCCGCCGGAGTGTACGTAACCGCCGGCACGGTTGTGACGCTGCCGAGCGGAGAGACAGTCAAAGCCAAGGAACTCTCCGGTCGCCCCGGACTGCTTTATCTGCAGAATTCAGTCACCGGTGCGGTTGAGGCTCGAGAATCCGATCCTGACCGGTGGGGTGGCATCAACGAGGCGCTGCACTCAGGCCAGTAAGTCAGGCCAGAAAGCCAGGAAATTGAGACGGCTCGCCACCTGTTCGCAGGTCGGCGACGCCCGAGGGCCAAACCGGTGGATTGGTCAGCTCTGATCGGCCAGGTCGAGCTGGCCGGCCATTACCGTCTCTCTCGTCGGGATTCGGATACCGACGTACCAGATCCCGAACGCTCCGATCGACGCCACGAGGAGCCTTACCCACAGTGGTTCAATGACAAATCCCACGCTGTAGAAGCAGGCGACGGCGATACACGACACGGCGATGATCTTGGCCCGCCGAGGCATGCCGAGGCCGCTGCGGTAGTCGCGAACCATCGGACCTACGGCCGGAAGATCGAGCACCCACTGTTCAAGCCGAGGGTTTGAACGGGAAAAGCACCAGGCGGCACCAACAAAGAACACCGTGCCGGGCAGCCCGGGCGTGATGAGTCCGAGCCAGCCCATACCTACGCAGAAGAAGCCACCGATGAGGTACACGGGTCTCATGGCTAGGAGGTGAGCTCCAGTACGTCGCGCGCCGCCAAAAAGACCAGGAGTGCGATTACGGCTACGTGTAGCACTGTCACCGGAACCTTCAAACGATGATCGGCCTTCCAGAATCGGCGGATGCTGAACACGTTGGCCCCGATGGCAAAGAGGCCGATGACCAGACCGAACCCTGCGCCAACTCCGGGCGCCAATCCGACGAGGGGGGCTACGAACGGGAAAATCAGATACGTCAGTACGCACCTGATGCCCGAGATCACGATTGAGCTGCTGAAGACCCGCTCGGGCTCAGCGACTTCGGGTCGGTCACCAGTGGCAATACTTGATTCAGCGGGCGTGTTGGCCGTTGTCATCAGCTTCCAGGCTACCCCGTCAGCGTGGCTGAGGCGGCCGCAGGCAAGTGCGATTCGACACGGCCAAGCTGGCCGAAACTGTTGACCTGCTGTTAACATTTACCCAAGCTGAGATTTTGCCCAAACTATCAAGCCCGGCGCATGTGGTTGGCCCGGAAGTCGCAATGCCGACCGGTGGCCGCCGAGGTCTAGCTTGAGGGGGAACACAGCGATGGGTTGGCTTGACGGACGAGACCGCTAAGCCAACCCATTGCAACTTTTACGCCCGCACTTTTTGCTGTTGGACTTGTGGGCTGGCGCACTGCGACTGAGCACGGTCCCAGCCTTGGAGGGTCAGAGCCTCCGCATCACCGTGACGACCTTGCCGTAAATCACGACATCATCGCCAGTGAATTCCATGGGCTCCATGGTGGCGTTGGCCGGCTCAAGGATGACTTTTCCGGCTTTGCGCCAGTACGTCTTGACCGTGGCTTCCTCACCGGGGATCCCGGCCACCACGATGTCTCCGTTCTCGGCGGTTGATTGGACGCGGGCCACCACGAAGTCTCCGTCGAGAATGCCGGCCTCAATCATGGACTCGCCGCGAACGGTTAGCATGAACAGGTCGCCTTCGCCGGTGAGATCAGCCGGAACCGGCAAGGTCTCTTCGATGTGTTCCTCGGCCAAGACGTCGGTTCCGGCGGCAACTTGGCCGACAAGGGGAACGTGTCGTACCGGTCGACGCTCCACGTCGGCCGCCCCGGTCAGGGAGTCCCAGCGGACCTGAATGGCCCGAGGCTTGGTTTCGTCTCGAACCAGGTAGCCGTTCTGTTGAAGCGTGGCCAGTTGGGAGTGCACCGACGACGGGGAGGCAAGCCCGACTTCGGCGCCTATCTCCCTGACCGAGGGGGGAAAACCGTTCTCCCGCATTTGGCGATCGATGAACTCCAAAATCGCCAGCTGCCGCTTAGTCAGTTTGTGGTCTCCCATGGCTGCCTCCCAAGGTCTTCAGGCCACCAAACCCTGTTGATGGCGCCTGTGAACGGATGTTCGGAAAACTTGTCCGCCGAATGTTGTATACGTACGGATGTTCGATACTATATCGAACACTCGTGCGACGAACAATAGTTCGGCCTCGAGCTGAAGCGGTGGATACTGCCGACAGTTCTACCTATCAGACCAGTTCACTGTCACACCACTTGGAGATACTCGCATCATGGTCGCACATGTAACCGAATACCCCGGATCATTCCGATTGACGTCGTGTGATGTTGGCGGTCGAGCTGAACGTGGACGTTCGTCCATTTCGCGGACGGAGCCTTCGAGGCGACATCTTCGGCTGGTGGTCGACAACGATCGCCCGATCGGCCAACGAAACGATGTCACCCAATCCGCTCGGCCCATCGGCTCGCAGGGCGGCGATCTTCTTCACGCCGCTTTGCAGAAGTTGGGTCTTGTCGGCGGACTCACTACGGCTGCAGCCGTGGTTGCTGTGGTGATTGTGGCTCTGCTCGTAGGGGTTCGACTCTCGCAAGGCGGACCTCCCGCAGAGTTTGTCGTCAACGGAGGTGAGCAGGTTGCCGAGTCAACCGCTGCTCCCGGTGACCTTGTTGTCGTGGCCGGCCCCGGAGACTCGCTGTGGTCCTTGGCCGGTGAATATGCTGCCGGTCAAGACCGGCGTGAAGCCGTCGCCGCCATGGTGGAGGCCAATGGTGGTGCAGCCATAGTCGTTGGTCAGGCAATTGTAATACCCGGCCAACTCCTGGCGTGACTGGGAGCGCTAGTGTTGGCCATGTGCGATGCCCGTCCTGTGGAGAATCCGAGACAAAGGTTGTCGATTCGCGGTCGGCCGACGGAGAAACATCGGTGCGTCGCCGACGTAGTTGCCTCGATTGCGACTATCGATTCACCACGTTTGAACGGATAGAGGAGCAGCCACTGCGGGTGGTCAAGCGCTCCGGTGTCGGTGTTCCGTTTGACGAGGAGAAGATTGTGTCGGGCTTGGTGGCCGCCTGCAAGGGAAGGCCATTGACTCGCACCGACTTCGAGGGGATCGCCGAACGGGTGGCCGAGGCCGCCAGGTTTGAAGCCGGTGAAGTCTCAACCGAGTGGGTAGGACTGGCCGTTTTGGAGCAACTGCGTGCTATGGACCCGGTGGCCTACCTCCGCTTTGCCAGCGTCTACAAGGGCTTCGATAACGTTGCCGATTTTGAGCGAGAGGCTCGTCTCATAAAGGTCAACGACTCCAAGGCCGGGCCCGGTGTCGATCAAGCGCCGCCCGCTTCGGAGACGGCTGAGGTCTAGCTGATCGCCGGTCTACCATCGCCCGATCCATGCTGCGGGTGAGATTTTAGGTTCGCTCAGCTGTCCAGCGGCAGAAAAGGTAACTGTCGTCTGTCCAGACCCGTCGCAGCTGCATGCCGGACGGGGGACCTTCGGGCAGTGGGCCCACCGCGGCTCGGGGCGAAGATCCGCCAACAGTCAAAGGCGCCAGAGTGAGGTTCCACTCATCCACCAGGCCGGCGGCCACCAGTTGGCCGTTGATTGACGGTCCGCCTTCACTGAGGATGCGCTGAGCTCCGCGACCGGCCAACTCGTCGACAACGGCTGACATTGACAGCGCGCCGTCGGTGTCAACGTCTGCTATCGGCACCAGTTCGGCCCGGTCCGACAGCTTTTGGATGCGGGAGTCGTCAACCCCGGGTGGGTGGAAGATCAGAGGTGGTGGGGTGTCGGTGAGAAACGGAAGGTCGAGGCTGAGCTGAAGTGACCCACTGATTACCGCTAGGCGGGGGCGGTCTGCCTGGCTGCGGGCGGTTCTACTTGCCGAGGCAACGGCATGAGCTCTTGGTGGCCTGTATCGCTCATCTCGGACGGTTCGGCCTCCGACGAGAATTATGTCGGCGCTTGACCGGAGGCCACGAAACACCAGCCGATCACCTTCGGCCCCCAGTCCTCCGGAGGTGCCGTCGGTAGCTGTGGCTCCATCGATACTGGCCACCATGTTGACGAACAACCACGGGCGATCCCGGTGAGGATCTCGGTCCTCGGCCAGGACGGCGCGCACAACATCGTCTTGTTCCCCGTCTTGTTCCTCGGACCTGATGACCGAGTCTCCGCTCGGGAATAGTTCGCGCATCCCAACAGTTTATGAAGGCGCTGGGTTTTGTGAGCCGACACCTGGGCTGCGATCGGTGTTTGTAGTCAATCTGGCGTCGCCCACACGAACCTCACAGAAATTTGTGGGGTAATCCACAGTAATCCACAGGTTCGTCCTCTTACGATCCACAGCCGGGATTGATTATGGTGGCCGTTATGCCCGTCGTGGGGCTGAGCAATTGTGACGGAGGTCGGGCTTAGACATCGGTATGGCAGGGTCTTGGAGGCGATTCAGGGCCCCTGGGTTTGGGCAATGCCTTCGAAGGTGGGCGGGTCGCAGGAGAAGTGGACCTGTTCAAAACCAGTCGAGCGGCACGCGTGCCGTCTGGAAACAAACCTTGACCCGTGGTCCTCTAGGCCCGATCTCCGTTGCGTGCACAGTGTTCACGGCAACGATTCTTTCCAAACGCCCGGTTAGGGGGTCCTGGAAGGAGCGCACACAAGAAAAACCTCAGATCCGTGTTGACATCGTCGTAATTACAGTGATGTAATGTCTACCCAACATCTTGTGCGTCGCTCTTTTTGAGCTGGCGGTCAGCACAAGATCTAGTGGCAGGAAGTTTGCAAGCTGGACTGGAGACGGGCCCGACTTAGGAGTCCCGGCTGAAAACAGTAAGCGAGCGGCGAGCCACGAACCACAAGCGTGTCTGCCGGGGGAATCCGAAAGCGCGTGCGCGGACAACGGAGGGACAGCGAGGCAACACCGCCGCAAACTGTCACTCGACACGACTAGAAAGACGAGCCAGGGAAGACAAGACCAAAAACCCATCGGTTGCGGCCGAACACGTTGAGATCGGAAGCCCATCGGGGCAGCCGGGTTCAAGCCGCACAACGGCCGGGTGGCCGGCCACCAAACCGATGCGTCGCTGTCAACTCTCCCCGGTCGCACCCGTCGATCTGAACCTCAAAAATTACAAACCTCAGTTACGTAAGCAAGAAAGCGAATCGAAATCACCATGACTCTCGCACCCGGACAAACACGAATAGGTCTGAAGCGGTACTACAGCACCGCGGGAGTCGACCCGTATGACACGGTCAACTGGGTCAAGCGTGACGCCCGGATCTCAAATTGGAAGACCGGCGAGGTCGCCTTCGAACAGACCGACGTCGAGGTCCCGGACTTCTGGTCGGTAAATGCCACCAACATCTTGGCCCAAAAGTACTTCCGGGGAACGCTCGGCACCGCTGAGCGCGAGACCTCGCTCAAGCAGGTAGCCGACCGGGTGGTTGACACCATCACCGCATGGGGAACCGAGGACGGCTACTTCTCCGATGATGAGGCCGAGATCTTCCGTGATGAGCTGAAGCACCTGATCATCCATCAAATGGGCGCATTCAACTCGCCGGTGTGGTTCAACATCGGAGTCAAAGGTGTGCCTCAACAGGCGTCCGCCTGCTTCATTTTGGCCGTGGACGACACCATGGACGCCATCTTGAACTGGTATGTCGAAGAAGGTGTCATCTTCAAGGGCGGTTCAGGAGCCGGAATCAATCTCTCCGGCATTCGGTCAAGCGCCGAGCCGCTTCGCGGTGGCGGTACCGCCTCGGGCCCGGTCAGCTTCATGCGGGGCGCCGACGCATCGGCCGGCACCATCAAGTCCGGCGGTAAGACCCGTCGGGCGGCCAAAATGGTCATGCTCGACATCGACCATCCGGACGTCGAGGAATTCATCTGGTGCAAGGCCACCGAAGAGCGTAAAGCCCGGGTGCTGCGCGAGGCCGGATTCGACATGGATCTGGACGGAGCCGACAGTCACTCGATCCAGTACCAAAACGCCAATAACTCCATTCGAGTCACCGACGAGTTCATGCAGGCCGTCATTGACGGGGCCGACTGGGACCTGGTGGCTCGCACCGATGGCAGGGTGATACGGACGGTAAAGGCCCGGGACCTGATGCGCCAGTTCGCTCAGGCGTCCTGGGAGTGCGCCGATCCCGGTATGCAGTTTGACTCCACCATCAATCGCTGGCACACCTCGGCCAGCACCGGCAAGATCAACGGCTCGAATCCGTGCAGCGAATACATGCACCTCGACAACTCGGCCTGCAACCTTGCCAGCCTCAACCTTCTCAAGTACGTCGACGACGACGACACATTTGACGTAGCCGGTTTCAAAAACGCCGTTGAGCACTTTTTCACCGCTCAGGAGATCCTGGTCGGGCGGGCCGACTACCCGACCCCCTCCATCGGCGATACCTCCCGCAAGTTCCGCCAGCTCGGCCTTGGCTACGCCAACATCGGTGCCCTGCTGATGACCCTCGGTCTGCCCTATGACTCCGATGCCGGTAGGGCCATGGCCGCCGCAATCACTTCGTTGATGACCGGCCACGCCTATCACACCTCCGCTCGTACCGCCGCTCGGATGGGTGCTCATTCCGGCTACGACGAGAACCGTGATCACGTGCTGCGGGTTCTTGGACAGCACCGGGACGCCTGTAACGACATTGATGCTTCGTTGGCTCCCGCCGCCATTTTGGACGAAGCCCGTCAGTCATGGGAAGGGGCTTGTGAACTCGGGGCATCGGTTGGTGTGAGGAACTCTCAGGCCACTGTTCTTGCCCCCACCGGAACCATCGGACTTCTGATGGACTGCGACACCACCGGAATCGAGCCGGACCTCGGCTTGTGCAAGATGAAGAAGTTGGTGGGCGGCGGAACCATGAGCATCGTCAACCAGTCAGTGCCTCGGGCCCTGAGCCGGCTCGGCTACTCACCTGCCGAGGTGACGGCCATTGCCGACTACATCGACGAGAACAAGACCATTCTCGGGGCTCCCGATCTCAAGGACGGGCATGTGCCGGTCTTCGCCTGCTCCATGGGAGACAATCCGATCCACTACCTCGGCCACGTCAAGATGATGGCTGCGGTTCAGCCGTTCATCTCCGGTGCCATCTCCAAGACCGTCAACATGCCGGAAGACGTGTCGGTTGAGGACGTGGAGCAGCTTCACATTGACGCTTGGCAGATGGGCGTCAAAGCGATCGCCATCTACCGTGACAATTGCAAGGTGGCTCAGCCACTGTCCATGGCCAAAAAGGACGACGCCGAGGACGACGCCGAAACGGCCTCCGAAAGCGCTGAGGCCATCTTGGCGGCCGCAGAGCCAAAGATCATCTACAAGCCGATACGGGAGAAGCTTCCCCGGGACCGTCGCTCGCGGACCTTTGAGTTCCGAGTTGCCGACTGCAAAGGCTTTGTGACCGTCGGCGAGTACGACGACGGTCGTCCTGGCGAGATCTTCCTTAGAGTGTCGAAACAGGGTTCAACCCTGGCCGGCATCATGGATGCCCTGGCCATCTCGCTAAGCCACGGTCTTCAGTACGGGGTGCCGCTCCGCACCTACGTCGAGACCTTCACCGGCATGCGATTTGAGCCAGCCGGCATGACCGATGATCCGGATATCCGCATCGCCAACTCCATCATGGACTATCTGTTCCGCAAGCTGGCGGTGCTGTACCTCGGCAAGGAAGAGCGGGCCGGGCTCGGTATCTTCACCACCAACGAGCGCAGCCAACAAACGCTGCCCGGCGTTGACGAGGCGCTATCCCAGCAGGGCGAGTTTCCGGCCGACCCTCCCACCGTCGAGTCGGTAGACGAGATGATGGCCAAGGCTGAAGCCCAACAGTTGACCACCGATCGAAAGATCGATGTGGACGCCCCTATTTGTATGCAGTGCGGGATCACCATGCAGCGAGCCGGTAGTTGCCACGCCTGTCCAGGTTGCGGTAACACCAGCGGCTGTAGCTAAGTCGGAACGGGGGATTGCACCAAAGGCTGTGGTGTAATTCCCCCGACGGCTCCCGTCGAGCCACCTCATCCATGAGGTGAGCCGGCGGGCCAGACTGTACGGTGAATCCGGTATGAGTGAATTCGGCGAGGGAACACAAGCTGACAAGCCGCGGCCTCAACCCGCTCTGATAGACGTCGTCGGGGTTGGCAACGCCATGGTTGATGTCATTGGCACGGTGCCTGATGACGTCGTAGCGTCGGAGGGCCTCAGCAAAGGGGCGATGCACCTTATCGACGAGGAGCGGGCCGACTATCTGTATCGCATGATGCAGAAGATGATCGACGACGCCGGTGACGGTGTCGAGTTGGTTGAGGCCTCCGGTGGGTCAGCGGCAAACACCATGGCCGGCATCGCGTCCTTTGGCGGAACGTCCGCATACATCGGCAAGGTTCGTGACGACTACCTAGGTGATGTTTTCGCCCGTGACATGAACTCGCTGGGCGTGTCCCTCGGAGTCCCCCAAGCGGGCGGTGGTCCGGCAACGGCCAGGTGCCTCATCCTCGTAACGCCGGACGCTCAAAGAACGCTCAACACCTATCTTGGGGTTTCGACACTGCTCGAACCTGCCGACGTTGACCCTGAGATGGCCGCCTCCGGCCAGATTCTCTTTTGTGAGGGCTATCTGTGGGACACCGATTCGGCCAAAGCCGCTATTCGCAAAGCCATGGATTCAGCGGCGAACGCTGGTCGCAAAGTAGCGCTGACGCTTTCCGATCCGTTCTGTGTAGAGCGACACCATCAGGACTTCCGCCAGCTGGTATCGGGCCCCGTTGACGTTCTCTTCGCCAACGAAGACGAACTCACGTCGCTGTTTGAATGTGGCCTCGACGAGGCTGTAGCCAGGGTCAGACAGCAGGTTGCGCTTACCTGCGTCACCTTGGGGGCCAAGGGCTCATGGTTGGTCACCGACACTGAGACAGTAGAGATTGAGGCAGAAGAGATCGCACCTGTCGTTGATACGACCGGTGCCGGCGATCAATATGCCGCCGGTGTTCTCTACGGCTTGAGCCGGGATCTGCCGCTGCCGGTTGTCGGGCGCTTGGGGTCATTCGCCGCCGCCGAAGTCATCTCCCATATGGGCCCGCGGCCGGAACGTCCGCTGTCGGACTTTCTGGACGAAGCCGGAGCCTAGAAGACTCCTAGTCGGCTGGTAGCACAGCCGGTCCGCCGAACAACAGACCTTGGCCCCAGTCGACGTCGAGTTGGGCCAGCGTTGCCGCTTGTGCCTCGTTCTCGATGCCCTCGGCCACCACCCAGGCTCCGGTTTGATGGGCTAAGCCGACCACGGCCTTGATGATGGCAGTGGCCTCTGAGCTCGGGAGGGACGCCACCAGGTCGCCGCTGAGTTTCAGAACATCGGGCTTGAAGCTGGTGGCCACCCGAAGAGTCGAGTACCCGTCGCCCACATCATCCAGGGCGATCCGAACCCCGGCGTTGCGCAGCTTGTTCAGCTGAGCGGCGGCCAAGTCGATGTCTACGTAACGATTACGTTCGGCTGCCTCAAATACGATTTGATCGGGCTCGATACCGATATCTTCGGCGTGACGAATGGTGGCCCGGGCAGCGGCAAGATCGAAGCTCCCGTCTGGAGCCATGATGTTGAGGAAGAGCAGTCCGGCACCGAGCCACGAGCCGACGCCCTGAATGGCGTGGCGACGACAGGTGGTATCGAGTTCCGGCAGCCATCCGCCCTTCGTCGCCCGGCTGATCAGCTCTTCAGCTGTTAGCGTCTCGTCGCCGAGGTGGGCTCGAATCAACGCTTCGTATCCTACGATCGACCGACTGCCAAGACGGACGATCGGCTGGTAGCGGACCTCGTAGTCGATCTTGGAGTTGGCCATGTCCTCCTGCTCGAGGCTGATGGCCACATCGGCCAACGTCACGCTGAGCATTGACTCACTTACCAACTCGGCCGCACCGGCATTGAGATCGGCCATGGCGACACGAACACTGTCGCCGTCTTCTATATGTTCGACTAATTGTCGAAGGTAATCCCGGCAGTCGGAGACTTCAATCCACGCCACGCCTGACCGGACGTCAACGGTGTCGGCGGCGGCGATTATCCGCTCGTCGAGCAGCCGAACGACGTTGATATCCGCCGACGTCAGCAGAATCAACATTGGAGCCGCACCAGGAAGCTGGATCATACGATCAGAAGCTTTCACCGGTATCCAGGTTACAGCTCTTCGCCTTCTTGTGCCGGTTGGTACGTCAACGGGAGGTCTCCCAACCTGACCAGCGTCGACGTTATCCACCCTCCGATATGAGCAAAATGCTCATCCAGGGCCGAGCCATCCTCCAGGGTCTTCTCGTCCAACTCGTAGAGGCCGGAGTAGGTGACCTCGACGGCGTGAGAAGCCACCTGCAGCTCAGCGTCGTAGACCGTTTCCAGTGTTGGCCCCAGCCCCGTCAGCTCGTCGTTGCCGATCTGGGGCGAAAACGGTGACATGGCCGCCATCACCAGATGTGGTTCAGGTACCGCCGTAAGGCGCTGAATAAGAAAGACTACCTCGATGTCGATGATCGGGCTGTCGGTGAATTCTTCATCGAGGTACCAGGTCCGATAGGCGGTCTGAGCCCACGTTGGCCACTCAAGACTCAAGTCAACCTTGACCCGAGGGGGTAAACCCTCGCCGGGCAGGCTGTAGCTGGTCTCCCAGGTGATGTCGCCGAGAAGAATGTCGGCTTGGAACCGTTCCTCGACCGCCTGTCGTTCCAGCAGAGCCGACTCCAATGAGTCCCTCAGCGCGCCGATGGCGTCGGTGAAGACGTGGTCAAGCATGGACTTGTGCTGAGATCATTCGATGCATGATAGCGCTGGCCCTCTTGGTGCGCCCGGCGTAGTTCCAGCCGGCGACTTGCGACGAACAATGCTCGGGTTTGGTCGCACTAGAGTGACGATCACCGATGAACACCACACATCTACCCCCGTCGCTTGAACGATGGATCGAGCGAGACCCCGACCCCGAAACCGTCAAGGCGTTGATCTCGCTGTATCAAGCCGACCCCGCAGAAGCCGAGAGGTTGTTCGCCGGAAGGATCGGCTTTGGAACGGCCGGCCTGAGAGCGGTCATGGGGCCTGGGCCCAACCGAATGAATCGGGTTGTCGTCCGCCAGGCCACAGCCGGGCTGCTCAGCTGGCTGCGTGAACGTTGCGACACTCCGCGGCCCACCGTGCTGGTCGGCTTTGACGCCCGCCACAATTCGAAGGTGTTCGCCGCCGATGTCGCCCGAGAGGTAGCCGATAGCGGGGGCATCGCTCTGCTCTTTGACGAGCCGACGGCCACTCCAATTGTGGCCTATGAGACGTTACGCCTGGCCGCCGATGCCGCCATTGTTATCACCGCCAGTCACAATCCACCGGCCGACAACGGTTACAAGTTGTATCTCGACGACGGCATCCAGTTGGTGCCACCGGCTGATCGCCAGATAGCGGCGGCCATCGACGAAATCGCCGAACTGCATATGGCCGCCGGGGACGCCGAACGTGATCGGTCGGTTGTTGACTGTGTCGGCCGAGGTCAACCGGGTGGCGTCATTGAAGCGCATTCAGCTGCCGAGGCTACGGTCGCCCATCGGCTGATGGCGGTAGCGACCTTGGGCGAGGGAAGTCGCCAGGTCTCAACGCTTTACTCGGCTATGCACGGCGTCGGTGGCCGGGCCGTCGTGGATGCCATGGTTGAAGCCGGCTTTCCGACTCCAGCTGTCGTGGCCCAGCAGTTTGACCCTGATCCGGAATTCCCCACGACCCCGTTCCCCAATCCGGAGGAGCCCGGTGCTCTCGATCTGGCGTTTCAGACCGCCGATGAGGCGGCGGCACAACCGGAAGTGATTCTGGCCAACGATCCTGATGCCGATCGGCTGGCGGTGGCCGTGCCGGTAGCGGACGGCTGGCGGAGACTGACCGGCGATGAGGTCGGTGTGCTGCTGGCTGATCATCTGCTGCGCCGCCACGGCGAGACCAACGGTCGTCCCGGGGTCGTGGCCTCATCGATAGTGTCGTCTCGATTCATCGATCTGCTGGCTCGCCATCATGGAGCGGAGAGCATTCGGACCCTCACCGGGTTCAAGTGGGTGGCCCGCCCGATCGTGGATCGCCCCGACGCCGACTACGTCATGGGTTACGAGGAAGCGTTGGGCTACTGCGTCAACCCGGCAGTGCGGGACAAAGACGGCATTACGGCTGCGCTCGTGATGGCCGAGATTGCAGCTGAGTGCCGCAGGCAAGGCCTGACATTGGTTGATCGCCTGGACGAACTGAGCGGTCAACTCGGGCTCTATGCCACCAGTCAGGTCTCGATCGGATTCGGTCATCTCGGTGTTGACGAACAGCAGAGTCTCGCCGAACGGGTGGCGGTGTTCAGCCCTGAAGAGTTGGCCGGCGTGGCGGTTGTGTCAGTGGAGTTTCTTGAACAGGGTCGCCGCTTCCCGCCTACTGCCGGCGTGATCGTGGATCTGGCCGATGCCAGCCGCGTAATCGTTCGGCCCAGCGGAACGGAGCCCAAGGTCAAGATCTACCTGGAGGTCACCTCGGGCGACCGAGCGTTCACCGATCTGGCAGAAGAGAAGGAAAAAGCAAAAAACCGCCTCGCCCAGTTGGAGGAGGCGGTTACCCGAAGCTTGGTCGGCTAGCTACGGCCGACGTTCGGTTTGCGGCCGTGGTTGGCCTTCTTGCGACGGGCAAGAAGCCGCTTCTTTCGTCTGCGCTTTGACATAGTCGTCCAGGCTATCAGCTGAGGAGGCTGACCAGATCTTCTGCTGACCGGGTGTTGAGGATCTGATCGACTTCGATACCGGCGCGGGCTGCTTTGTCACACCCGTAGTTGACCCATTCGAGTTGCCCCGGCGCATGGGCGTCGGAGTCGATACTGATCCGGCACTCCCATTCGAGCGCGAGTTCGAGGAGCTCTTCCGGGGGGTCTTGGCGTTCCGGTCGACAATTGATCTCAACTGCAGTTCCGAACTGAGCACAGGCGGCGAAGACGTAGTCGGCGTCAAAGGTCGAAGGCTTTCGCTTGTTGCCCATCACTTTCCGGTTGGTGCAGTGACCGAGAATGTCAACATGTGGATTGGCCACCGCTTTCACCAAACGCTTGGTCATGACATCGGCGTCTTGGTGAATTCGGTGGTGAACCGAACCGACGACCACGTCCAAGCGGGCGAGCCACGCATCAGGGAGGTCGAGGGAGCCATCATCCAAAATGTCGACCTCCATTCCGGTCAGGATCCGAAACGGCGCCAATTCGTTGTTGAGCCGCTCGATTTCGGTCATCTGTTCGGCCAGGCGTTCGACCGATAGGCCGTGGGCAATGGTGAGGCGGGCCGAATGGTCGGTGGCCACCAGGTACTCGTGTCCCAATGCTTGCGCCGCCTCGGCCATGGCTCGTAGCTCGGCACCGCCGTCGGACCAGGTCGAATGGGAGTGGCAGTCGCCTTTGAGAGCTGCTCGCAGCTCGGCTCCCGGGCCGATCTCAATGACCGTCGACTCCTCCAACTGGTCCAGGTAGTCGGTAGGGCCAACGCCGTAGGCGCCGGAAACCACGGCGTTGATGGAGGCGCCGATGCCGTCGATGCTGGTGAGCTTGGATTGTCTTACCAGTTGTTCAACTGAGCCCGGACCGCCTACTCGTTCGACTTCGTCCAGCGTGTTGCGACCCTTTACGAACGCCCGCACCTTCTGAGTTGGGGCCAGACTTCTGTCCAGTAGGTAGATCGTCCGACTGAGGGCCGTGCGATAGGGTGCCCCGCCGCTCGAATGCTTCATTTGATAAGTCTAGGTTGCGGTGGCAATAGACTTTTGTTGGTGAGCTCCAAGCCTGAACTGGCCGCCAACGGTAAACCTGTGGAGTCGGTGTGGGATTACCCCCGCCCGCCTCGGATTGAGTGGGTCGGCTGGAGAATTCGAGTGGTTCACAAGGGAGCGGTCGTAGCCGACAGTGCGGGTGCGTTTCGAGTGTTGGAAACCAGCCAACCCCCGGCGTACTACATTCCGCCGTCGGGCGTGAACGCTGATCTGCTGCGGGTCGGCTCCAAGGAGACGTTCTGCGAGTGGAAGGGCTTGGCCTCATACGCTGACGTTGTCGTCGAGGGCCATCCTCCGGTGGTGGCCGCGGCATGGGTGTACCGTCGGCCATCCGCCCCCTTTGCCGATCTTGTCGATCACTGGGCATTTTATCCGCAGATGGTGGACGAATGCTGGATCGACGACGAGCAGGTCGACGCCAACGAAGGCAATTTCTACGGAGGGTGGATAACAAGCAACGTCACCGGCCCGTTTAAGGGTGGGCCCGGCACACTCCACTGGTAGGGCCTGGCCGGTTACCCCCAAACGGCGTCGGCCACAAGACACGGCGTCGGCCACAAGACACGGCGTCGGCCACAAGACACGGCGGCGGCCGTAGCATGACCGGATATGGAAAAGTTCGGTTTCGTCGGCCTACCCAACGCCGGCAAGTCTTCGTTGTACAACGCCTTGACCGGTGGTGGGGCTTTGGCCGCTCCCTACGCTTTCGCCACCACCGACCCCAATATCGGGGTAGCCAAAGTGTTTGATGACCGCCTTGACGCTCTAGCTCAGATGAGCGGTTCGAAGAGTGTCGTTCCAGCGTCGGTTCAGTTCAACGACATTGGTGGATTGGTGGAAGGCGCCAGCAAGGGCGAGGGTCTGGGCAACAAGTTCCTGGCTGGAATCCGTGAGGTCGATGCCATCGTTTTTGTTCTCCGGGCATTCCGTGACGACGACGTCCCCGGCCCGCAGGACCCGCTGGAACATCTGCGAGTGGTCGAGTTGGAATTGACGTTCGCCGATCTGGAAACGGTGGAACGCCAGTTGGAGAAAAAGCGCAAAGCGGCCAAAGGGGATCCGTCGCTCCGTGATGAGGTGGAGGCTGCCGAGGCCGCGCTTGCCCATCTCTCGGAGGGTCGTCCGCTGTATCGCAGCGACCTCGACGCCGAACATGCCGCGCTGCTCAAACCGTGGTTTCTGCTGACCAACAAGCCGGTGCTGGCCATCGTGAATCTTGATGAGGAACAGCTGACGGATGTCGAAGCTGTCGTTGCCCCCGTTCAGGATGAGTTGGGCGAACTGGCGCCGGTGTTCGGTGCCTGCATCCAGTTGGAGGCCGAGGCCGCACAGCTTCCCCCTGAGGATCGAGCTGAAATGCTGGATGCCTTCGGGTTGGGGGAGGGGGCAGTGGTCCGGTTCATCCAGGCCGCCTATCACACGCTCGGCCTGCGTACGTTCCTTACCACCGGAGAAAAGGAAAGTCGGGCCTGGACCTTCCGGGTTGGGTCTACGGCTCCTCAGTGCGCCGGTCTAATTCACTCCGACCTGGAGCGAGGGTTTATCCGGGCTGAGACCATTCGCTGGGACGAGTTGCTCGACATCGGCTCCTGGGCCAAGGCACGGGAGCTGGGCAAGGTTCGCCAGGAGGGCAAAGACTATGTGGTTGAAGACGGCGATGTTCTGGAAATACGATTTAACGTCTGATTGCTAACGTGTACGTTGTGGCCTACCGCTAGACGGAGCGCCCTTCCAACCATTCGACTCGGGTCTGAACGTCGTGCCAAGCAGGAGAATCCGACTTCCAGAGGCCTTACCGGCCGAGCAGGGCTGGTTGGTTCGCGACGGCCGGGTTCTAGCTTCGCTTGAGGTGGCCAGTGGTCGGATGGCCAAGGCCCGTGGACTGTTGGGTCGCCGGAGCCTTGAGGGGGCGATGCTTATCGTCGGCGCTCGATCGGTTCACTCGTTTGCCATGGGTTTTGATCTAGACGTTGCCTTTCTTGACGCCGACAATCAGGTGATCAGGACGTTGCGTCTCCATAGAAACCGGGTGACGTTGCCGGTTTGGCGGGCGCGGTCGGTGTTGGAGGCTGAAGCCGGAGCCTTTGACGATTGGGATCTGAACGTCGGCCAGCTGGTCGAGATCCGCGGCTGCGACGGTTCTGAGAATCCAGCGTGACCTCTGATGGCAGCAGCGACACCACCGATGGCGTGGCGCTTGAGTCAGGGCTGTACGTGGTCGGAACGCCCATCGGTAACCTCGGGGACCTGACCCCTCGAGCGGCACTGGTGTTGACCGGCGTTGACGCCGTGGTTTGTGAGGACACGCGCCGGACCGGAAAGCTGATCAGCCACGCCGCCGAGGTGTTGGGTATCACCGGCTCGTTCAATCGACCGGCGCTTCTCGTCGGCAATGAGCACACCGAACAGGCGAGGGTCCCGGAGGTCCTCGATCGTTTGGCCGATTACCAATCCCTGGCCCTCGTGTCCGATGCCGGGATGCCCTCGGTGTCCGACCCGGGGACAGCGATGGTGGCGGCGGTGGCCGACGCCGGGCACAAGATCTTTGCTGTGCCCGGCCCGAGTGCCGTCTCGGCCGCGTTGGCCGTCAGCGGTCTATTGAACGGTCGGTACGTGTTCGAGGGTTTCCTTCCTCGCAAGGGACGAAGCCGTAGCGAACGTTTACAGTCTTTGGCCGCCGATGATCGGGTCACTGTGATCTATGAGTCCCCCAATCGGCTGACCGCCACGTTGCGCGATCTGTCGTCGGTTTGTGGCGCTGATCGCCGCCTGGTGGTGGCCAGGGAACTAACCAAACTTCATGAAGAGGTGATTCGAGTCTCGGCGTCCGAGGCGGCCGAGCATTTCGCCGAGAATCCGCCCAGAGGTGAAATCGTCATTGTCGTCGATGGGGTCCCAAGGGCCGCCGCCGAGCCGGTCGACGATGAATCACTACGTCAGATGCTGGCCGAGAAGGTCAACGAAGGGCTGTCCCGCCGAGATGCGGTAGCGGCGGTGGTGATGGTCACCGGGGCGCCAAAGCGCCGGGTCTATGATCTGGCCAATTCACTCACTCCGGCGGACAATCCTTCACATGGCCCGCCCACAGCACTCGTCGAGAGCCGTGATGAGTAGCGGCCCCACGACCAAGAGCGTGCGAGTCGACAAGTGGTTGTGGGCTGTCCGTGTCTACAAGACGAGGACGGCAGCCACCAACGCTTGTTCCACCGGGCGAGTGTTGATCAACGAAGAGCTGGCCAAACCAGCGACAAAGATCACTGTTGACGACGTGGTGTCCGCCCGCAAAGGCGACCTGCTCTACGTGTATCGCCTGGTGGAACCCATCGAAAAGCGGGTTGGGGCCCCTCGAGCGGCCGAGTGTTACGAGGACCTATCTCCACCGCGAGCCCCAACGTCCGATGTCCGCTTGACGCCGCCGGGCGGGGCACGTGAGCGTGGAGCGGGTCGACCAACGAAACGGGACCGACGACAGCTCGACCGCCTGCGGGGAAGGAACAAGCAATGACTGATCTGGCCGACGAACTTCAAACATCGACCGAGTCGAAACACATGACCAGCCATTCGGGGGAGCGGACTGTCATCGGTTCATGTCCTCTGGACTGTCCGGACGGTTGCTCGTGGGTGGTAACGGTGTCGGACGAAGGTCGAGCAACCCGACTTCGGGGTAACCCCGACCATCCCTTCACTGCCGGTGGCCTCTGTAAGAAGGTCAACCCGTGGTTGAAGATGGCCGAAGACCCGGCTCGTCTTCTCCAGCCGTTGCGTCGGGTCAGGCCGAAGGGGGAGCGCTCCGCCAACCGGTTTGACGACTTCGTGCCCATCTCCTGGGACGAAGCCATGGCCGAGATCGCGGCGCGGTTCACCGACATCATCGACAGTTCGGGTCCGGCGGCCATCTGGCCTTTTGCCGGCACCGGAAACGTCGGGTTCGTTCAAGGTGGAGCGCTACCGGTCGGCTCCCGGCTCTGGAACCACCTTGGCGTCAGCAAGCACTTCCTCACCATCTGTTCGGTCAGCGGCCACATTGGTTTGTCCTACACGGTGGGCACCGCCACCGGCATGGATCCCGAAGATGTGGTTGACGCTGGTGCCGTTCTGATTTGGGGCTCCAACACGCTGGTGGCCAATCAGCACTGGTGGCCGTTCGTGGAGAAGGCGGCCGATGGGGGAGCGCCCATCTTGGTCATCGACCCTCTTCGCACTAGGACGGCGGCCCGGGCCGATCTGCACCTGGCGCCTCGCCCTGGCACCGATGGTGCCCTCGCTCTCGGGTTGTGTCGGGCGTTGATCGATCGAGAGGCGATCGATTCCGAGTTCATCGAAACCTACACCGAGGGATTCGACGAGTTCGCTCGGTCGTTGAGGGAATGGGACTTGGCTCGTGTCGCCGACGTCTGCGGGCTACCAATCGGCGAGCTGAACCAACTGGTTGATCTCCTGTGCGAACCGGCGCATCGTCCTCTGGCGGTCAAGTTGGGTCAGGGCATGCAGCGACACGCCTTCGGGGGGCAGGCCAGCCGGGTTGTTTCCTGTCTTCCAGCGCTGACCGGATCATACCCTTTGGACGGCCGCCCGGCCGGCGGTGGGCTGGTCTACTCAACCCACGCGCCCTACAAGATCAACACACCGCTGGCCGCTGGGCGCCATCTTGGCGAGCGGCCCCGGGCTTTGGCCATGACCAACCTGGCGGCCAATCTGTTGGAGCTGAATGATCCACCGGTGGAGGCACTCTTCGTTCATGGAGCCAATCCGGTGGTCTCGAATCCCGACACCGAGCGGGTCCGGCAGGGCCTGAGCCGGCCCGATCTGTTCTGCGTGGTTGCCGAGATCTACCTGACCGAGACCACCGACTACGCCGACATTGTGTTGCCGTCCACCATGCAACACGAACAGTGGGAGGTGAACGATTCGTTCGCCCACATGTATCTCAACCTGAACCAACCGGCGGTAGAGCCACCGGGCGAGTGCGTTCCCCACACCGAAATGTTTCGTCGATTGGCCCGAGCCATGGATCTGGACGAGCCCGAGCTGTATGCCACCGACACCGAACTTGTCGCCGCCCTCATAGACACCGACGAGTACCGGGCCGCCGGCGTGACGCTGGAGAGCTGGAAGCGGACCGGCTGGGTCAGGGCCCCGGCTGCCGGTCGACCGTATCGGCCTTTTGGCGACGGATTTCCGACGGAGTCAGGTCGCTTCGAGTTTGTGTCGTCGCGGGCCGAACGCGACGGCCATGGTCGTCTGCCCAACTATCGGCCCCCGACCGAAGCAGGCTCCGGGGATGTCGATGTCTACGACCTGGTTGCGATCGGCAGTGATTGGCACATCAACTCGGTGTTCGCCGGAACCCAAGTGGTAATCGGCCGAACGGACGCTCCGACCATCTCGTTGCACCCGGACGATGCCGAGCGCGATGGCATCAGCGATGGCGATCGCATTGTGGTGTTCAACGATCGGGGCTCGTTTGCCGCCGTTGCCGCGGTGAATCACCAAGCTCGTACAGGTGTGGCCGCCACCACCAAGGGGTGGTGGGGGATGGGTGTCAACAACACGGTCGCCGAACGTGACTCGGATATGGGTCGGGGTGCCGTCTTTCATGACAACCGGGTTCGAATCCGTGTGGCGGCTGAGCCCGACCAAGGGTGAGGGGACCCGTGTAACGAGCTAGAGGAGAGCTCTGACCGCATCGAGGGTGTCGGCTTCGTCGGGGCGTTTGTCTTCGCGGTAGCGGCGGACCCGGGCGAACCGCAATGCAACGCCTCCCGAATAGCGGGTTGAGGTTTGGGCACCGTCGAGCGCGATTTCAACCACCAACTCTGGTCGAACGAATACGACATTGCGTCCCTGCCGTTTGTCATCTCCGTCGGTCCCGTTGGTGGTGATCTGCCGGTCAGAGAGCTGCAGCTCAAGGAAGCGTTCGGTCTGCCAGGTCAACAAGTCATCGGTGAGACCCTTGAAAGTCTTGCCCACCATGACGAATTCGCCTGTCTGCGAGTGGCGGGCGCCAAGGTGCAGGTTGGAGAGCCAGCCTCTTCTTCGACCGTGACCCCATTCGGCCCCAAGCACCACAAGGTCGAGGGTGTGGACAGGTTTGACCTTGCGCCAGCTCTTGCCTCTCCGGCCGGCCTCGTATTTGCCGTCGGCTCCCTTGACCATCACGCCCTCATGACCGGCCTCGACTGCGGCGGTGAAGTGGGCCTCGGCCTGTGTCGGATCAGCGGTGATGATGCTGGGGATGGAGGCTGCAGTCGCCCCGCTTCGTTGTAGCAGGTCGTGCAACCGCTCCAGACGGTCGGACAGCGGGAGGTCGATCAGACTTTGGCCGTCGAGGTACATGAGATCGAAAAAGTAGGGCCTCAACCCGGAATCCGAACCGGGCTGGCCGCTATGGGTGCCAAAGGTGCTCATGGTGTCCTGAAACGCTTGGGGACGCTCGTCGTCGGCGAAGAAGCCCAGCACTTCCCCGTCAAGAACAGCGGACTCACACTCCAGGCGCTCAACGAGCTCGAGAACTGTCGGCAGTCGACCGGTGACGTCGTTCAGATTGCGGGTGTAGATGGCGGTGCGGGCATTGCCCGAGTGGCGGGTTGTATGCACCTGGATGCGGGCCCCGTCGAGCTTCCAATCCACTGAGCTTTCGCCAATGGCTTCCACCGCCTCCGCCGCGCTGGACGCGGTGGACGCCAGCATGGGCTGGATAGGCCGATGAACTTCAAGGTCGATGGCGGCCAGCGCCTCTGACCCTTCGACGAGAGCCACCCGTGCCGCCTGCCCCAGGTCACCTTGAAGCATTACCCCTCGTCGCATCTGCGCCGCCTTGACTCCGGCTGCTTTGGCCACCGCCTCCGTCAGGACACCGGCCAGTGCCCCTTGGCGGGCATCGCCGGTCAGTACCCGCCGCACGTAGTCGGCCGTCGGCGATTCGCAGCGGCTGAGGAAACCCGAGAGCACTTGAACCCGGGCTTCGACCGACCCCTCTCCGGTGATGGTTTGGAGCTGATCGATCACGGCGTCGAAATCAACGATCGACACAGGGCCGTCGTCGGTTGAGTTGGCGTGACTGTTAGCGCCGGTGAGCGTGTCGGTGGCGCTGACGGTGGCCCATCCGATTCCGATTGCGCCCTGTCGGGGCGAGGCCAACATGAAACCTATGGCCGGCTCCAATTCGTCCGGACGCAACCGGCGTAGTACTTCGGCTACGAGGTCGGTTTTGGCTTTTCGGCTCGATGTGGCTCGAAGTCGGCTGGCAAGATCGGCCAATACGTTCAGTGGAGTTGGTCCCTCTTCGGGCTGCCGCTCTAGGTTCTGACCGGCGTTGTTCACTGAGCCGCTCACGTCGCAGCTGTCTGCCGGTGGCCGCAGTCTGATTCTCGATACTGGCGCAATTGGGATCTCCCAACCTGGCTAGAGTCGGTCGAATGTCGGATCACCGGGCCAACCGCAGCGGCGAACAACAGGCAAACCGTGGTTCAGGCGCTAGCGAT
>JAHDFR010000004.1:0-10078 GCA_020628065.1 Acidimicrobiales bacterium | reverse complement strand
TAGCGATGATCCGGGTCGGAGTGGTGATCTTGTTGATGGTAGCGAGGTCGTCATCGAGGTGGTGGACCCGCAGGCTGAGGCGGCGCTGTGGGCTATGGGCCGGTATTTCGCCGAGTTGGATGAACGGTTTCCCACTGGATTCGATCCGGGCGACACCTTGGAGGTCGATGCGCCGGGTTTCCGTCCGCCGGCCGGTGTTTTTCTGGTTGGTCGTGCGGTCGGAGCTGCGCTGTCCTCGGATCTGGCTGTGGCCTGTGGTGCCGTTCAGTTGCTCGACGACGGCGCGGCCGAGATCAAACGGATGTGGGTGTCGGCTGACTGGCGTGGTCATGGTCTTGGGAAGCGAATGCTGGGCGAGCTCGAGTCTCATGCCGACCGGTTGGGGAACGGTGTGATCCGCCTGGACACCAACAGCGTCTTAACCACCGCCATCGGGATGTATCAGCGTGCCGGGTACCGGGAGATTCCGAGGTACAACGACAACCCGTTTGCCAAACATTGGTTTGAGAAGACGCTGGACGCCTGATCGGGGTCCGATGGCTATCCTGAGTTGGCTGCCGCACCAGGCAGGCTCTTCATCATCGAGCGAGGGAATCGAATATGAGTATTGGCCGCAGGGAAGGCGTGACCTTCGAGGACAGCGGGGAAACCGTGGTCATTCTGGATGAATCAGGATCCGAATTGACCTCGTTGAACCCGGTAGGTTCTGTCATCTGGCACGCCTTTGATGGTCAGCGGGATGTCCGGCAATTGGCAGCTGATCTCGTCGGCCGTTTCGACGGGGTGAGCGAAGAACAGCTCGCTGTTGACATTGAGGCGTTCGTAGCAGAACTGGCCGAGGCCGACCTGGTTGATGTCGGTCGGCCCGAGGCGGATGCTTGACGTCGACCGTCTGACCGTCGTCTACCGGCCGCCAAAAGGGTTGGCCAAGTTCGTGGTCAAGACGGCGGTTTCTGAGCCGTTGACGGCGCTTCGCCAGGTGTCCCTGGCGGTCGAACGAGGCGAGGTGCTCGGCATCGTTGGTCCGAACGGTGCCGGCAAATCCACTCTGCTCAAAGCGATAGCTTCTCTGGTTATGCCCACCGAAGGGGGGGTCAAGCTTGACGGCGTAGAGATTGACCCATCGTCGCCTCAGCAACGGGTTCTCTTCGGCCTGTCGTTGCCTGATGACCGTTCATTTTACTGGCGTCTTACCGGTCGCCAGAATCTTGAGTACTTTGCCGCCATGGTTGGTCTCGACCGCGAGACCGCTCGTCGTCGGGTGGATGAGGTGATGCTGGAGCGCAACCTGTCACACCGGGATAAAGCCCTGTTCGGCTATTCGTCGGGGATGTTGGCTCAGCTTGGGCTGGGGCGGGCTCTGCTGCACGATCCACCTCTACTGATTCTTGACGAGCCGACTCGCAGCCTGGACCCACTGGCTGCCGAAGAGTTCTGTGCTCTCGTCCGCACTCAGGCTGGAAAGGGAAAGGCGATCGTGTTGGCCACCCACCGCCTGGAGGATGTGCTGGCGGCTTGCGATCGGGTGCTTGCGCTGGTTGACGGCCGGGTGGTGTGGACCGGGTCGACCTCGGAGATCGATAAGGATGTTGGCGGACTCGGAGCCCACCTGCGGAAGATGGTCGCTACCGCACCTGATGCGGAGGGTCTGTAGCGTTGTCGTCCGGATCTTCGCCTTCGTCTTTGGGGCCTTCATCGGAACCCTCATCGGATCCTTCATCCGTTTCGATGGCTCGCCCTATCGGATCCCACCGTCGCCGAGCGGTCGCCATGGCCCGCAAAGAGATGATCACGCTCTCGTCCTACCGCTTCGATCTCATCCTTCGCATGGTGGAGATCTGGTACTTCGCCATCTCGTTCTATTTCATCGATCGGTTTGTGGGCGACGTCGACCTGCTGTCCGACCTTGACGGGGGCTACTTCGAGTTTGTGCTGGTTGGTTCAATCGTCACCAGTTTCGCCCGGGTCGGTCTCTCCTCCTTTCCCGAGTTGGTGTCCGAGGAACAGGATGACGGCACGTTGGAGATGACGCTGGTAACTCCAACGCCGTCGTGGATTCTGCTGGTCGGCAGTTTCTTCGTGCCCGTGATCTTCCTCATCATTGAAACGACTGTTCTTGTCGGTGTTGGTCTTGGCGTTTTTGGGTCAGGTGTTCCCGTAGCCGGTCTCTTGCGTGCTGTGCCGTTGCTGATTTTGACGTCTTTGTCGTTTGTCCCGTTGGGGGTGTTGGGTGCAGCCTTCATTGTCTTGGCCAAAAGGGGAGATCCGTTCACCGCTGTTGGTAGTCGCCTGGCGATACTGTTGTCCGGTGCCCTCTATCCGCTGGCGGTGCTGCCCGGCTGGTTGCAGACCGTGGCCGAGTTCGTTCCCTCCACCTACGGGGTTAGAGGAGTTCGGGAATTAGTGCAGGGTGGGGCACCATTCAGTCAGGTGATCGATGAGCTGGGGATCCTCAGCGTCTTTGTTGCCGTGGCTCTGCCGTTGACCCTGATGTCGTTCGACAAGGCTTTGACCGTTGCCCGTCGATCAGGCAATTTGGGAACCTACTAGCTGAACGGGCGAGCAACTAGTCAGGCGACTCGGTCGCACGGAACAGATCGAATGCCTGATACAACATCTCGGCGCCGCGCTCGATACGACGTACTGGGTCTGCCGCATGCAGGAGCTCGGCCTTGGGTACCGTTGTGAGTGCTGAGATGACCGGAAGGTGCCGCCGCAGCACGGGCGGGAATGGGGGAACAGCCAGCGCGTTGTCAAGGATGGCCAGGTCGGCGCGGCCTAGTGGCGACAACGCTCCGTCGTCGTTGTGATGGCCGACCTCGACCAGGCCGATCAGCTCGGCTGGACCCGATTGGGTTTCTACTCCATGAAGCCTCAGCCGTCGGCGGTCGCCATCGGACTTGATTTCGGTGCCGGAGAAGCCGAGTCGATGCGCCTGGTCGGCCGGTACCACCGGTCGACGCTGAACTCCGGTCACGGACCGGTCGGCCAAGTCGACCACTGCTAAATCGTCGCCCATAAGCTGTAGTCCACTGGACAGAGCGGACAGTGCGGTCGTTGATTTGCCCTGGCCGCTGAGTCCGACCACTAGAATGGCCTGGTTGCCATCCGCCACCGTGGCGCCGTGGGCCAGGAGGCGGTTTGGGCCGACAAGGGCGAAGGCCACCCCGAATTGCATCAGCGATCCGACCTGCTTCCAGTCCGCACGGGCAGAGATGTCAACCGCGTCGGCGGCCGTGACCAATCGCCTGATTGATGTCGTGTGGAGATACACGTCGACATGAGATCCCTGGGCGACCACAGTCGAGCGGCCGTTCATGGTCAACGCAATCCCGCCCTCGGTCTCGGTCATCCGGCAGTTTTCCAGCTCCTGCCATTGGCGGTGCTCGAAAGAATGCGGGGAGCCGGCATTGGTGGCGTGAACCCGAAGTGTTACATCGGTTTCGTCGGTATCGGGCGTCTCCCGGCCGAACCGATCATGGATCACGGCCAAAGCTTCGGGGACAGGCGTCTCAACCTTCATGGTCGCCGACCCAAGTTTGACCCGTTCAACAGTCGGTCGATTGACTCCGGCCTTCATAGCGCGCCTGATTTCCCGTGGTTGCACTGCGTCCAGCGTGGCGCCAGGTCCCTCGTTGACCCCCGGCACCGGCAGCTCTACCCGGATACTAGCCTGACTAGACTCAGAGCATCAGTTTGAACGATGCCGCCGGCCTCCACACCCCGGATCCCGACGCCGTAGCAGCACTACTGCGTCGACGGTTGACGGCCACCGGGCCGATGATGCTGCCGGTCTCCGGGTCGAGCATGGGTCGCATGATCCCGTCGGGCTCCGAGGTCAAAGTGATGGCCTGCGCAGCGCCCCGTCCCGGGGAGGTGTGGGCGGTGGTCGACGATGATGGAGAGATTATCGTTCATGTCGCCCGCCACGTATCGACCGAGCTCATGGTTGGTCGCGGTCGTTCAAATGAGGTTGATGACCGTCCGGTTGGTCGACATCGGTTGATCGGGCGTGCGGTCGAGGTGGTTGATCCGAGCGGGAGACGGAAGGTTTTTGGGGAGCGATCGCGTTTCTTCAACCGGCTAGAGTTCTCGGCTCGAGGTTTGCTTCGTACGATCCTTCGTCGCTGGTGAGTGGTTTGTAGGTAATTCGACATGGTGTGTGCTCTAAAAGCCTCGTTGCGTAGTAGGTTACTTACGAGGTCGATATGAAGGGCGACCTTATTCGGCTTTGTACGCCGCAACGTAGTGAGGGTAGAATATGAAGTACGAACGTCCAGCTATCACCGACCAGGTCGATGTGGCCGGTTCCCTAGGGTGGCGGGGTCGCCGCTCTGGAAATGGCCCCAAAGGCAAGGGTAAAAACAAAGGTCGAGGTAACGGTCGAGCCAGTTAGGGCTTGACTTCCTCCTCCAGGGGGGGCCAGCTTGCTTTACGCCTGCCGGCCGACAGTTCTGTAGTAACGGCACCGATCTTCGTCGGTGCCGTTCCCGTTTTCGGCGATCCCGTCGGCGTAGTAGAGACGACTTGACGGGTTGGAGAAGTCCCAGCGACTGGACCCTGTGACCCGGCTGTGAAGCCCGTCGGCGGCTGTCTCAATCAACGACCGGAACGACGCCGCGGCTGAATCGCGGGCGATCGCCGCCGGCAGACGTCTGATCCCGATTGTCTGATCGGCCATCCGACGCACAGTGTTGAATCGGCCATCGGCCAAGCTCAAGGCGGCCGCCGGTGGCGACCATCCGATGATTTGGGCGGACCGATCAAGGGCGACACCGGCTAGCCGGCGCACTCCCCACTGCTCGGCGCGGTGGGTGATTCTGTCCCAGTCGAGACTGCCGGATTGGTTGGCGATGACGGCCAGATCGCGGAGTTGATCCAACCGTTTGGCTCCACCCAGTGCACAGTGAGTGGCCACATGGAGCAGTTGGTCTTCGGGAGCGAGCGCAGGGAACGTATCAGACCCTTGGCCTAGGTGAATCCGTCGGCTGAGAAGAGCCTCGACGTCAAAGCGGATCGTGCGTCTTGACCGTTCGAGCGGAACCAGTTGCCAGTGCAGGTCAACCGTCGCCCCGAAGCCGGTGAAGGGAACTTCGCCCACCATGTGTTGTAGATAGGCCGGCCAGTTCTGGTTGAGCTCTTCGAATCCGGCTTCGATGAGAGCGTCAGCCGCCGCCCTCATCTGTGAGGGGTGAACGAGAAGATCGAGATCGTTGTAGACCCTGACATGCGGCCTTGTCATTGCGGCGGCAATGGTCTCACCTTTCAGGACGACCCAAATCAATCCGGTCAGAGCGTCGGTGACCTCTCGCCTCGCGCGTTGGATGCGGAGCCTGGTTGCTCTGTCGTCGGCCTCCTGGTGGCGCAGCCGTTGCTCTGGCTGATCAGCGAGTTGGTATCCGGTCGAGCGGACTGCGTCAAGTAGCGCCAATGTCAGCCGATGATGTTCGACCAGATCGAGGTACAGCTCCGATAGGCCCCCGGCCAGTGGCTCCAGCGTCTGCTCGACGTCGGCCGGCCCATCAGGTTGAGCCAGGTCAATCAACGCCCGGCGAATGGTGTCGGATTGTCGGCGCATTCCCTCCGCCTAGGCCGGCCTGGGTTGCCTACCACAGCCGGCAAGGTACGAATCTAGTGGTAGAACCCGCTTAAACGAACCGCATGTCGGCAAATGAGCGGGTCTTTGGGCGGATCTCCGGTGGCGAGCCGTGGGCAATGTCAACGGCTACGAGCCATGCTGCGTGGCTTTGTTGTCACACCCCGTTACTACGGTCCGTCTCATGGATCTCTATGTCGTCATCGTGGCTTGCCTTCTGGCCTTGGCCTCCGGTGTGCTCGGTTTCGTGGTGGCTGGATTTCGGATTCGGTCGAGCGGTCAGGCATCCGGCCCTCAGCAGGCGGAGCAACTCGTCGATCAACTACGACGTGACCTTCAAGCCCATCAGGCCGACGAGTTTCGTCACGCCGTCGACTCTGTCGTTTCGTTGGCTTCATCCAAGCTGGGAGATCAACTGGCCGCCGGAAAGATGGTTATCGACCGCGAGCACGAGGCCGTCGCCACCAAAGTCTCCGACGTACAGGTCGAGTTGCGGCGAGTGGGCGACCTGGTCACCGCTCTGCAGAAGGAGCGGGCCGAGCAAGCCGGGCAGATCTCGACCGGTCTGGAGCAGGCCATGAAAGTCACCGCCGCATTGGCCGAGACCACCAGCTCGCTCCGACAGGCCTTGGCTTCACCAAAGGCACGAGGTCAGTGGGGCGAGCGGATGGCCGAAGATGTATTGCGGGCTGCCGGATTCCTGGAGGGGGCGAACTACGTCAGGCAGACCAAGCTGGAGTCCGGTGGCATGCCTGACTACAGCTTCCCCCTGCCGGGCGATCATGTCGTTCACATGGATGTCAAGTTCCCGGCTGACAACTACTTACGTTGGCTTGAAGCCGAAGACGCCTCGGAGCGCGCAAAATACGTAAAGGCTTTCCAGCGCGATGTCCGCCAGCGAGTGAAGGAGCTGACCGAGCGCTCCTACATCGAGCCCGGGGTCACCGTCGACTACCTGTTGATGTTCGTCCCCAACGAGAGCATCTACGGCTTTTTGCACGAGCACGATCCGAAGCTGATCGATTTTGCTCTGGGTCACAAGGTGGTTCTCTGTTCACCCACAACTCTGTTTGCCGTGCTGGCCGTAATCCGGCAGGCCATGGACAACTTTCTGGTGGAACAGCGTAGTCACGAGATCCTGGCCGCTCTGCATATGCTGCGCCAGCAATGGGAGAAGTGGGGTGAGCCTATGGACAAGATGCGCCGAGGCTTGGACTCCGCTCAGAAGGCCTTTGAAGATCTGTCGGGTCCTCGCACCAGGCAATTCGAACGCTCGCTGGAGAAGCTTGAAGCCTTCCGCGACGAGGGAACCTCAGCCGGCGAGACACCGGCGCTCCGGCGCGTGATCTGAGCTCCGGCAACGCTATTTCTGCCAGCTCCGGACCAAGGTTCCGGTAGTCTTGCCGCTGTGAGCCGGTTTTACATCACCACCCCGATCTACTACGTCAACGATGCGCCTCACATCGGGCATGCCTATCCGACGGTGACGGCCGACGCCATCGCCCGGTGGCACCGTCTGATGGGTGACGAAACGATGTTTCTGACCGGCACCGACGAACACGGTTTGAAGATTCAGCGGTCGGCCGAGGCCAACGGTGTCACCCCTCAACAACAAGCGGACACCACGTCCCAGAGGTTTCGAGACGCCTGGGAGCTGCTCGACATCTCCAACGATCAGTTCATTCGGACCACCGAGCCACGGCACCACAAGGCGGTGCAGGAGCTTCTCAGCCGGGCCAAAGAGAACGGGTTCATTGAGAAGGGCTCGTATGCCGGGTACTACTGCGTTGCCTGCGAGGCCTACTACAACGCTGATGATCTGGTGGACGGAGTCAATTGTCCAATTCACGAACGTCCCGCCGAGTGGTTCGAGGAGGACAACTACTTCTTCAAACTCTCGGCGCTGGAGTCGGAGCTGCTGGATTGGCTCAACTCGGAGACGGTGTTTCCCGAGGGCAAACGAAACGAAGCCCTTGGCATCATCAAGCTCGGTCTCGAAGACGTTTCCATCACCAGAACCTCGATCGACTGGGGCGTCCCTGTTCCCTGGGACACCGACCACGTCTTCTACGTCTGGTATGACGCTCTGATCAACTATGCGACCGCTGTTGGTTTCGGTGTCGATGACGAAGAGTTCCAACGATGGTGGGCCGAGGCCCACCACATTATCGGCAAAGACATCCTGAGATTCCACTGCGTCTACTGGCCGGCCATGCTGATCGCCGCCGGCTTGAAGCCGCCGAAACAGGTACACGTCAGCGGATTCCTACTGGTCGGTGGGAAGAAGCTGTCGAAGACCGGTCTCACCCAGATCGCCCCGGCCGACCTCGTTGAAGACTTTGGTGTCGACGGATTCCGCTATCACTTCCTGAGGGACGTCTCGTTTGGGCCGGACTCGGAATTCTCCTATGAGCAGATGGTCGCCAGATACAACTCGGATCTGGCCAACACTCTGGGCAATCTACTGTCGCGGGTAACCACAGTGGTTCACAAGAAGTGTGGCGGTGTAGGGCCGTCTCCAAACCCTGAAAGCGAGCTGGCCGCGGTGGCTGCTTCCAGCTACGAGGGGGCGGCTGATGGTTGGGCCAGGCTGCAGGCCCCGGTTGCGTTGGAGGCCACATGGACACTGCTTCGCGAGACGAACGCCTACTTGGAGCGCCACGAACCGTGGAAGATGGATGAGGGCAGCGACGAGGTGGCCACGGTCATGGGTGATGCCCTCGAAGTGCTCCGTCTTGCCGCCATTCTCACCAGCCCGGCTCTAACCAGAGCATCTGATGCCATTTGGACGGCCATCGGATTAAGCGGCTCTCCCACCGAGCAGCGCCTGCCGGAGGCCGCTCAATGGGGCGGTTATCCCGGTGACCTTGCAGTCACGAAGGGAACGCCGCTATTTCCCCGGCTCAAAGCGCCCGAAGCCTGACACTCAAGTGCCCTACCGGCGATTGCCGAACCGGCAATTGACGATCGGATCGCTAGCGAACCGGTTCTCGGCCGTCGAAGGAGATCATCATGTGGTTTGACAACCATTGCCATTTGACCAGTCTCAAGACCGATCCGGCCGAGGCGGTGGCTGTGGCGGCTGACGCCTCGGTTACCCGGCTGCTCACCGTGGGGTGCACCGTGGCCGACTCCAGCCGAGCCATAGACATCGCCGCCGGGTTCGACAATGTCTGGGCCACCGCCGGTGTTCACCCCCATGACGCCAAGGATGGGCTGGAAGGCTTGGAAACGTTGCTGGACAGCACGATCGAAGGGGACCGGGCGGTGGTGGCTGTAGGCGAGTGCGGGCTTGACTATCACTACGACCACTCGCCTCGCAGCCAACAGGCTGATGTTTTCGCCCGCCAGATTGAGATGGCCCACCAGCGGGATCTGGCTCTGGTAATTCACAGCCGAAGTGCATGGGATGACACCTTCGAGGTTTTGGACCGTTGCGGAATGCCCGAACGAACCGTCTTTCATTGTTTTACCGGTGGTCCGGATGAGGCCGTTGAAGCCATCGCCCGTGGGGCGTATCTGTCCTTCAGCGGAATCGTCACCTTTCCTTCCGCCCCCGAGTTGCGAGAGGCGGCGACACTGACCCCTGGCGACCGAATTCTGGTGGAGACCGACTCGCCGTACCTGGCACCGGTGCCGCTGCGGGGCAAAGCCAACAAGCCGGCCAACGTCGCAGTGGTGGGGGAGTTCCTAGCTAACCATCTGGGGCTCGAGATCGAGGCCTTTGCCGCTGCCACCACCGACAACGCCAATCGGTTGTTTGGGCTGACCCCCGCCGTGGTCTGAGTTGTACCGGTGTTGACCAGAACCAGTATCAGGGACCTGCTTGATCGTCATGGTTTGAGCCCGAGCCGGGCGTTGGGTCAGAACTTCCTTTGCGATCCGGCCATGGTCGACAAAATCGTCCGAACCGCCGGCATAGACGACTCATCGTCGGTGGTTGAGATCGGACCGGGCCTCGGCTCGCTGACTCTGGGCCTGTGTCGGGCTGGAGCCCGCGTCACGGCGATTGAGGTGGATCGCTACCTTGTTCCCCCGCTGAGCGAGGTCACCGCCGACTATGTCAGCACCGGGCAGCTGACCATTGTCAACGCCGATGTTCTGCAGGTGGATTGGAACGAGATACTTGGTGGCTCGGACCGTTGGTCGGTGGTGGCCAACCTTCCGTACAACATTGCCACCCCGCTGATCCTGGATCTTCTGGCCGAGCAGCCGGCGCTTGAGAATTGGGTTGTAATGGTTCAGAGAGAGGCGGGCGAACGACTGGTAGCCGAACCAGGGTCTCGGATCTACGGTATCCCGTCGGTTCTGGTCGCCTTCTGGGCTGAGGCCCGTCTGGCAGGGGCGGTTCCGGCCGATGTCTTTCTGCCCCGACCGAATGTCGAGTCGGTTCTGGTCAAAATTGATCGGCGTCCCGCCGACAGTGCTGCCGACGACTATGACCGATTTGCCCAGTTGGTTCGGACTGCGTTCGGTCAGCGA
>JAHDFR010000238.1 GCA_020628065.1 Acidimicrobiales bacterium | reverse complement strand
CGCTGATCGGCCTGCTCCTGGGCGTATTGGAAGATCTGGATTGAGGCCGGCGACCGGAAGGGCACCATGCGGAACTGTTCGGTGTCGGTCAGGTCGACCGGGAAGTCGGTGAAGTCGGGGTCGGTGTTGCCTAGCAGGGCGTCACCCCAGGCAACGAGCTTGTGACCGTCCTCGTCGCTGGTACCGAGTAGCCGCCCCAGCATCCGCATCGGTAGCTGCTCGGCGATGGCGTGAACGAAGTCGAACTCTTCAGCCTCCAGAGCGGCCTCGATCACCTCAACCGCCAGCTGGCGAATCTCGTCCTCGTAGGACTCAACGGTGCGTCGGGTGAAGCCTTTGGACACCAACCGCCGATATCGGGTGTGGTCGGGAGGATCCATCTCCATCATCGTTAGTCGAGCGGCCTTCTCGTCCTCATCCATCTCTTCGAGGCGGATGCCTTCGGTGGAGGTGAAGGATTCGACGTCTCGACTTACTTCCAGGGCGTCGTCGTAGCGAAGAATCGACCAAAAGCCCGATCCGCCGTCGGACTCCGGTGTCCAGTGCACCGGGTCGGTGGCCCGCAGCCGATCGAAGGTGGCGTGGGGAACGCCGGAGACGTAGGTGTCGTGGCTGGTGATGTCGGCATCATCCGGGCCGAGATCAGCCAGGTAGTCGTCCACGTAGGTCATGTATCGGGCCTCTCGGAGTTATCCGCCGGATCCGTGGCCATGGGATTGTCGGCCGCCCAAATCGTCGTTCCGCCGTGCATGGAGTTCCCCACTTGGCGATAGAAGCCTCCGATGACCTCGATGTCGCCGAAGCGGGTGAGCTCTTCGGTGGGGACGTCATGCAGATCCAACTCGGCATCGCCGGAGTACACGGGCCCAAGCTCGACATCGAAGCCACGCATGGTTACCAACTCGTCCAACGAATCTCGGCCGTCCATTTCGATGGCGGGCATCTGCCGGGTATGCAGCATCGGGTGCCCGTTGACGAACCCAGCCGACTCGGCGGTGCCGGTGATGGTAAACCGGGCATCGGCGATACGGCGACCGAAGGTGCTCAGGGTGGCCCCGAAGCGGCCGCCGGTGTTCAGGCGGGGCCCGGCTTTGCCGATGGTCACCGGTCGGGTCATCCAGATCTCCGACATCTTCTTGGGGTAGCCCTGGATATGTCCCCGGGCCATGGCAAAGTCTTTGTCAACCCAGATGTAGGCCGCCCGACTGTAGACGGTTCCCCGGTATTGGCAGCGGACGACAACGAACACTTCCTTGTACTGGGCTCGGGCCGGGTCCAGCAGTTCTTCGAAGCTGTCGCTGCAGCTTTGCCAGTCGGCCCAGATGATGGCGACCGCCCCCGGATCATCGTCGACAAGATCCAGTCCGTCGGGCAACAGTTCGGCCACGTTGGCCGGGTCGGTGCGGAACTCGACAGTCAACATCTCGCCCGAATAGTGCCAGGGCGGGTCGGGAAGAATGGAGCCGGCGCCGGTTGGCGTTCGCGGATACATCAGGCCGTGCAGATTCCGGGTCATGGCAATTCCAGTTCCATCTCCGCAGCATAATCGTTTGGTAGCAAACGATTCAACACCCGGCTCGACCTGCGCTACCGCTCAGCCATCTTCTCAGTGTTACGGATCACCATTCGTAACAAGCGGGCCAATTCGATCCGCTCGGCAACGGTCAGCCCGTCGAGAACCTCAGCCTCAAAAGCATTAAACCGGGGGAACAGGTCGGCGATCAGCTTGCTGCCGTCATCGGTCAGGTCAACCAGCACCCGGCGTCGATCAGAGTCAAGCTTGCGCCTAACCACCAGTCCCTGCGACTCCAGCGTGCCGACCATTCCTGTCAGCGTCCCCTTCGACAAATCGCACTCATCGGCCAGGCGGGCAGTCGACTGCTCACCCCAAATCCACAGCACCCACAAGATGGTGAGGCCACCCCAGGACAGATTGTGAGGAGCCAACACGCCACCTTCAGCCCGACGACGCACCGCAGCGGCAGCCCGATAGATGTTGTTGACGGCGTTGCTGGCCTCCATGTCCAGCGACATTCCGGCCAGACGGGTGCGCACATCCTGCTCTGCATCGAGGAGAGGATCGTTGTCGCGCTTGTTCACTTGGCGTCGCCCTCCGCATGGTTGGCTGATGCCTCACGTCTTCGTCGTGGGGCGGAACTGTTGCCGGTCAGATTATTTGGTACCAAACTAGTTTGTTGATGACTACTGCAACAACATCGGGGGGATCGGCACTACCGATCTCCACCAGACGCATCCTGCTCGACGGCTACCCGACCCAGGTGGTCGAGAACGGTCAAGACCTTGTGGCCGGGGATGGACGCCGAGTCGCCATCACCGAGGCCAACCATTTAGCCCCGTGCCAGCCGACAAAAATCATCTGCATTCACTTGAACTATCGCAGTCGGGTTGAAGAGTTCATGGCCAAGTTGCCGGCGGCCCCCACCTACTTCCACAAGCCGCTCACGTCGCTGTGTGGACATGGTGCCGACATCGTCCGACCCGATGGTTGCAAGTGGCTCAACTACGAAGGCGAGATTGCCATCGTCATCGGCCGAACCTGCCGCAACGTCTCCCCCGACGAAGCCGGAAACTACATCGCCGGCTACAGCGTGGCCAACGACTACGGCCTCCACGACTTCCGCGACACCGATGCCGGATCCATGCTGCGAGTCAAAGGCTCCGACACCCTGTGCCCTGTCGGCCCTTCCCTGGTGGAGAACTGGGACTTCCGAGGTAAGGGCATCCGCACGCTGGTCAACGGCGAGGTCCGACAGGAGGCCACCACCGACGAGATGCAGTGGGACATGCACTACCTGGTGGCCGACCTGGCCCGAACCATCACACTCGTTCCTGGCGACGTGATCTTGTCAGGAACGCCGGCCAACTCCCGAACCGTGTACCCCGGCGACGTGGTCACCGTCGAAGTTGAAGGCCTGGGTTCGCTGACCAACACCATCGTCTCAGGGCCCACCGCAATCCGCACTGACGTGGGCGCCCAACCCAGTGAGTCCGAAGAGGTGCTTTCCACCGCCCAAGGTGGCGACTGGGAGTTCCGCGGTATCCGGCCGCCCCAAAAATAGACACAGAAATAGACACAGAATCAGACACAGAAACACGCAGAGAACTTGGACCCGAAACATCCCATGCCTGACATTTCCAGTAACGCTCTGCCCATCGCCGAGGATCTGGCCAGCGTGCGCCACGCCATCCGCACCGGCCACATGATCGGTGGTCATTGGACCGAGGCCGACCAACCAGACCACGGCACTTTCGAAACCCGCTCACCGCTCAACTGGGATGCCGGACCTCTGGCTCACATCGCCAGAGGTGATAGCGAGGTCGCGGCGGCAGCAGTCGCAGCGGCAACAGAAGGCTTCGAGCAATGGGCCACCTGGACCGTGCACCAACGGGCCGAGGTAATGCACCGCCTGGCCGACCTCATCACCGAACACACCGACGACATCGCCATGCTTGAAACGCTGGACATGGGTTTCATGCACGAGTCGATGCGTGAACGTCTGGTCGCTCGAGGCGCCACCAACTTCCGTCTCTACGCCGACCTGATGGTGGGCCATGCCGAACGGGCCTGGAACGCCAAAAACATGGATCACACCGTGCAGCGGATGCCAGCCGGGCCGGCAGTGGTCATCACACCGTGGAACGCGCCGTTCATGTTGAGCACGTGGAAACTGGCACCGGCGCTGGCCGCCGGCAACTCGGTCATTCACAAGCCGGCCGAATGGTCGCCGTTGTCGGCCGGATTCCTGGCTGACTTGGCTCAACAGGCCGGCATGCCTCCCGGCGCCTACAACATGGTGCAAGGAATCGGTTCCGAAGTTGGTGCCGCCCTTGTAGCCGATCCTCGTGTTCGCCGCATCACCTTCACCGGTTCCCCGGAAACCGGCCGTCACATTGGTAGGGCGGCGGCCGAGAACTTGGTGCCGTTTACCGCCGAGCTCGGCGGCAAAGGGCCGCTGGTGGTGTTCGCCGACGCCGACCTTGACGCCGCCGCCCATCGAGCGGCCTGGCAGTTTGACGACTCGGGACAGGTCTGCTTGGCCGGCACCAGGCTGTTGGTGGAGGAGTCGATCCGTGACGAGTTCATGGAGCGTTTCAACCACCATGCCGATGCGCTTGCTCTCGGCGACAGCCGTCGGTCAGCAACCGACATCGGCCCGGCCGTACACCCGGTTCACGTCGAGCGCATTCAAGGCTTCGTCGACCGGGCCACGGCTGAGGGTGGGCGTGTCGTGCGTGGTGGATCGCCGGTCACCGGCAGCCTCCACTTTGAACCGACGCTGATTGAACCGGCGTCCAACGACGCCGAGATCGTTCAGCGGGAAGTATTCGGCCCGGTGTTGACTCTTCAGACGTTTGCCGACGAGGCCGAGGCAGTTCGGCTCGCCAACTCGACGGCCTACGGCCTCTCGGCCATGGTGTGGACCACATCAGCCGAGCGGGCCGAGCGGGTCGGCCGGGCAATCAAGGCCGGTCTGGTCTGGGTCAACACCTTCCTGGTGCGGGACTTGACCGC
>JAHDFR010000237.1:2901-4536 GCA_020628065.1 Acidimicrobiales bacterium | reverse complement strand
GAGCTGGGCTTCGCCATCGTGATCATGCCCATCACCACTCTGCTGGCCGCCACCGGAGCCATGACCGCCGTGCTGGAACAAGTCAAAGCCGAGGGAACACCGGCAGGCATCGCCGGCCGGATCGAGGTGGCCCTGCCCGAGTTCAGCGACTTCACCGAAAACATCGGCTTGCCGGAGGTCTTGGATCTCCAGCACCGATTCGCCTAACGTCAAGCCATGCCGGTGGACGACAACCAACACCCAGAGGACGAGATTCCCTCAGATCACTTTGAGGGACCGCCCAGCGCAGAAGAGGCTGCAGCCTGGCGCTCAGCAGCCAAGGTGGGGAATACCGACGCCATGTACAACATGGGAATCCTCTGCTACCAGCAAGGTCAGCTGGTCGGATCGGATTCGGCCGAGACGTGGTGGATCAGGGCGGCCAAGGAGGATCACGCCGAAGCCCAGATGAACCTGGGCCTCCTTCGCTACGAGCAAGACCGCATCCTGGGCGACGATTCAGCCGAGTCATGGTGGCGATCAGCAGCCGATAACGGGAGCGCCGACGCAGCCTGCAACCTTGGAGCTGTCCGCCAGGCTCAAGAACGCTACCGGGGCGACGATTCAGCGGAGTACTGGTGGACCAGAGCGGCCAACGACGGCAACACCGACGCCGTCTACAACCTCCAGGTGCTCAACGAGGAGCACCCGACAACCACCGCCTCGGTCCAATTGAAGCCCCGCCAGCAACAACCGTAAGCAAGAGGGCGGACCCCGCCTGGGCCAAAACAAACCTCGGCCCGTGCCGCTCCATGGAGGGAAAGGGGGAACGGGGCACGAGCCGAGGTCGACCTCAAGTCAGTCTGTTCGGTCGACCCAATCCGAGGATCAGGCCGGCCGGATGTTTCGGTGCTTCCTCGTCGCTTATTGTCCCACAGAGATGGCTTCCAGTACGTTCAGCCTCCCCGCTCGGCGAGCCGGAAGAATTGCGGCCACCACCCCGGCTACTCCCGCCACTGCAACCATGATCACAAGGCGGGCAACGGGGATGGTCACCGTTGTCAGGAAGGTGTCCGGGATGGCCTCAACCGCTCCCCAGCCGAACAGCAATCCGGTGGCGACACCTAGAACCGCTCCGAACATGGCGATGGCTGCCGCTTCCCAGCGAATCATCCTTCGGGTTTGGGCCCGGGTCATACCGACGGCCCGAAGCAGACCGATTTCCCGAGTCCGCTCCACCACCGACAACGCCAGATTCAAGCCAATACCCAGCAGGGCGATGACAATGGCCAGAGCCAGCATCAGCGAGATGATGTTGATCAATCCGTCGATCTCGGCCTCCACCGACTCCCGGTACTCGGCCGAGCTCTGCAGAACCAACTGAGGGTAGGCATCAACGATGGTGGCCATTGCCGTCTCGGCCTCGGCTGCGGTGTAGCCTTCGGCCACCTGAGCGGTAACCCACTCCACGCCGTCAATGTCCACCAACGGTGCAGTGGCCGACCAGTCCAGCCAAGCTCCCTCCACAATCGACTGATCGGTGAAGGTGGCCACCAGCTCAAAGCTGGCGGTGCGACCGTCGGCGAAGACCATGTCGACGCTGTCACCGACGGCTACTCCACGCTCGGCCGCTCGCTCGGTCGGCAGGATCATGGC
>JAHDFR010000237.1:0-2801 GCA_020628065.1 Acidimicrobiales bacterium | reverse complement strand
CTCCCCTGCTGGGGAGCCCTCCCCTGCGGGGGAGCCCTCGGCTTCGTTTTCGTCGTCATCGGCGGTGGCGGTCAGCGGTGTGTCGAGAACCATCTTGGCCTCGGTGCCACCGACAGCCAGAGTGGTGCCGATCTCCGGCAGCGCTTCAACGTCAATGGCCAACTGCTCGGTGAAGTTGTTGAACTCCGGATCGCTGATCAGGTAGTCGGACTGGATGGAGTCTTCGATGACCGTGGCCACTTGTGTCTTCAATGATTCACTAACCACCAGGGCAGCAGCGATCAGCGACAATCCGATCATCAACGCACCGGCGGTGGTTGACGTCCGTCGAGGGTTGCGGACTGCGTTCTTCGAAGCCAGCCGGCCCGGTGTGCGAGCGATCGGGCGAGCCGGTACGGCCAGGGCGGCAACCACCGGACCGGCGGCCAACGGACTGAGCAACGTTACGCCAAGGAACACCAAGACGGCTCCGGCGCCGAGAGCGGCGACGGTGCCGGCTGTCCCCCCGTTCCCCTGGAACCCCACGGCGCCAACGGCGACACCGCTGGCGGCCACCGCCAACCCGAAGGCGATCCGACGAGCCGTCATCTGTTTGTTGCCACCCGCAGTTCCCGACAGTGCCTCGATGACGCTGGTCCGGCCGGCCTTTAAAGCGGGGCCGATACTGGAGACCAAGGTGGTGATGATGCCGACCGCCAGCCCGGCGACAACGGTCCGGGGAGAGATCACCAGCGACGTCGACGGCAGGTCGACGCCGATCAGGCTGAACAGCTCCAGTAGGCCGAGGTGAAGACCGACGCCGGCGGCGATGCCGACGGCCGAAGCCAGAATGCCGATGGCCAGCGACTCGATGATGATGCCACGGCGAATTTGTGACGCCTCCGCCCCGACCGCTCGCAGCAGGCCGATCTCGCGTACACGCTGAGCCAGCACCACACCGAAGGTGTTGTAGATGATGAAGACCGACACGAACAGCGAGACGGCGGCGAAGCCAAGGAAGACGTTTTCGATGATGCCGATGACTTCGTTGAATTCCGCCGCGTTTTCCTCTTCGATGGTCTGCTGATTCACCACATCAAAGCCGGTGAGTTCGGCCCCGACCAACGCAGCCTCGATGGCCGGGGCGACCTCGTCGGCGGTCACCTCGTCGGTCGTGGCGACGTAAATCTTCTCGTACACGCCCGGCTCAACGCCGGTCATAATCCGCAGATCATCGGGCTGGAAGCCCATCAGGACTGCGCCCAAGGTGCTGTTCTCCTCGCCGAAGCGAACCAGACCGCTGAGGGTGTAGTCAAACGAACCTTCTTCGGTCAGCAACTGGTACGTCTCACCGATTTCAAATCCGTTGTCAGCAGCCGAGTCGATGTCCATTACGAACTGGCCTGCTTCCGGATTCGCCCCGTCGGTCAACGTGAGATTCGACAGTTTCTCGGAGTCGACCATGGCGAAGCCGACCAGCGGTGGGCCTTCGGAACTCAACGGTGCGCCGTCAGGGCCAACCGGTTGGACGAAGGCGTCGATGTAGCCGGCGACTTCGCTGACGCCTTCAACCGCGGCCACCGTTTCCAGGGTCGCTTCATTAGGAGCGCTTCCGACACCGAACTCGTCGGACTGGCGGACAACCAGTTCCGGCCCGGTGGCGATCTCCTTGGACAGGTTGCCGAACGAGTCACGCAACCCGTCGGCGGTAATGAACGAGGCGACGACAAATCCGACGCCCAGTACGACGGCCAACGCCGTGAGGCTCATTCGAGCTTTGTTGGCCGCCAGGTTTTTTAGTGTGATCTTCAACATGATGTTCCCTCTGTGTATCGGTTGGTCGGGGTGATGACCGGCTAGGCGCCCAGAGCTCGGATGCGTTCCAGCACCGAATCCGTGGTCGGGTTGGACAGGTTGTCAACGATGCGGCCGTCGGCCAGGAACAGAACGTTGTCGGCGTAGGTTGCAGCCACCGGCGAGTGGGTGACCATCACGATGGTTTGACCGAAGTTGTCAGTGGCCCGGCGCATGAACGACAGAATCTCGTCGCCGGACGCCGAATCAAGATTGCCGGTTGGCTCGTCGGCGAAGATGATCTCGGGCTTGGAAATCAAAGCCCGGGACACCGCCACCCGCTGCTGCTGACCCCCGGACAGCTCATCTGGACGATGCTCAAGCCGGTTGCGGAGTCCGACGGCGTCCAGCACCTGATCGAACCACGCTTGGTCGACCTGGCGGTTGGCCAGGTCCAACGGCAGGGTGATGTTCTCACCGGCGGTGAGAGTGGGAATCAGATTGAAGGCCTGAAACACAAAGCCGACCCGGTCGCGTCGCAGACGGGTGAGTTGCTTGTCGTTCATGGTTGACAGGTCGGCGTCTCCGATTTGCACCGACCCGGCGGTCAGCGTGTCGAGGCCGGCCAAACAGTGCATCAGTGTCGACTTGCCGGAGCCCGACGGTCCCATTACGGCGGTGAACCGACCTTTGGGCAGATCAAGCGACACATTGTCCAAGGCCACTACTTCGGTCGACTTCGAGCCGTAGATCTTGGTGGCACCTACTGCTTTGGCCGCCAAAGCTACAGGCGCAGCGTCAGGTACCTGGGGCCGAGTCGGAGCGGGCACGGCACCAAGGCCGGGGCGTCCGGCATCGATTACGGCAAGGGGATTGGTGGGGGCGGGTTTGGTGGGGGTGAACATTGCAGTCTCCTCTACAGGGGCGATTTCAAGAACGGCTCAAATAACCGTCAACTACACCCTCATCGAGGACAGCACCGTGTTGTAGTGGGGATACCCCGGCTCGCTCCCCCACTCACCCTGAAA
>JAHDFR010000056.1 GCA_020628065.1 Acidimicrobiales bacterium | reverse complement strand
GCGCTGTCGCCGACGGAAATGCCGTTCACCCAGGACGACTTCGATCCTCAGATGGAAACCGCCATCGAGCTGATGGACATGCTGGGCGACGCAGAAATCAAGTACGCCATCAACGGTCTGTTGTCCCTCACTCCCGACACCATGCCGTGTCTGGGTGAAATCCCCGACGTGGAGAACCTGTGGTCGGCCGCCGCAGTGTGGGTCAAAGAAGGCCCCGGAATGGGCCAGGTAGTGGCGGAGTGGATGACCTATGGCTACCCCCGGGTCATCGACGCCCACGGTGCCGACATCGCCCGCTTCTACAACGAAGAGCGCTCCGACGAGCACATCTGGAACCGGGCCGACGAGCACTTCATCAAGACCTACGGCATCGTCCACCCGTCCGAGCAGTGGAACGGCCGTCGCAACCTGGTGACCAGCCCATACTTCTCCCGTCAGGAGGAGTTGGGAGCCGAATTCTTCCAGGCCCGCACCTGGGAACGGCCGCAGTGGTACACCTCCAATGCCGACCTGGTAGAGCGTTACGACATCCCGGCTCGAGACCACGAGTGGGATGCCCGGTGGTGGAGCCCCATCACCGTGGGCGAGCACCTCAACCTGCGGGAAAACTGTGGCGTCGTCGACCTCAGCGCCTTCCAGATCTACGATCTCACCGGCCCCGGTGCCGTGCAGTTCGCCGAGTACCTGGCCGTCAACAAGGTGGACAAAGCCATCGGTAGCTCCACCTACACCCCGTGGCTCAACCACGACGGCGGCTTCCACTCCGATCTGACCATGATGCGTCTCGGTGACGATCACGTCCGAGTCATCACCGGTGTGTTCGACGGCGGCCGAGACGAGTTCTGGGTCCGCAAGCACATGCCGACCGACGGTTCGGTCTCCTTCACCAACTCCACCATGGACGTCACCACCCTCGGCGTCTGGGGCCCTAACGCCCCGGCCGTGGTCGGTCAGCTGACCGACTTCGATCTCAGCCAGACCGGTTCGCCCTACGGTTCGGTGCGAGAAGTCGAAATTGCCGGAATCGCCTGCAAGCTGTTCCGCATCTCCTACGTGGGCGACACCGGCTGGGAGATTTACACCGACTGGAATAACGGCCCGCAGCTGTGGGACGCCCTGATGGAAGCCGGTCGCGACCTCGGCATCCGCCCCACCGGCGGTGGCGTGTACGGATCGTCCGGCCGGGTGGAAAAGGGTTACCGCCTCATGGGAGCCGAGCTGGAATCGGAGTACAACCCGGTCGAAGCCGGATTGGCCCGCCCCAAGGTCAAGGCCGCCGACTTCATCGGCAAGGAGGCCTACCTGGCCGCCCGGGAGAAGGGCCCCGACGCCAAGATGTGCACCTTTACGGTTGAGGATCAGACCAGCTCTGCCGGCATCAAGCGGTTCATGCAGGGCGGCAACGAGCCCATCCTCACCACCTCCGGTGAGCGCATCGTCGACTCCCACGGTCGAGGCTCACGAGTCACCACCGCCTCGCCCGGTCCATCCGTCGGTAAGCACCTGCTCATGGGTTACCTGCCGCCGGAGCTGGCCGAAATCGGCAACGACTTCCAGGTGATGTACATGAACGAGATGTACCCGATCAAGGTCGGCGCAGTCGAGGGTTCGGTCTTCGACCCCGAAGACTCCCGACTCAAGGGGTAGGTCTTCATGCGAATCCTTTGCTGTGTCAAACGCGTGCCCGCACCCGGGGCCAAAATCAATGTGACGGCCGACGGTCAGTCGGTGGAGACGGCCCATCTGGGCTTCACCACCAGTCCGCACGAAGAGTGCGCGGTGGAAGAGGCGGTGCAGATCACCGAGGCCCAGGGCGGTGAGGTGACGGTCTTGACCGTCGGCCCGTCCGAGGCTGAGGAACAGCTTCGCTACGCCGCCAGCGTCGGATGCCACAGCATCGTTTTGGTCCCGACCGACGGAACAGCGCTGGACCCCCAGCGGACGGCGACCATCATCACCGAAACCGTTCAAGCTCTCGAAGCCGAGGATGGAGCATTTGATCTGATTCTGTTCGGTAACGAGTCGGCTGACTCCGGCGGATTCCAGGTCGGCGTCCGGGTGGCCCACGCACTGGGTCGCCCGATCGTCAACGGCATCAAAGGTATCGACGTCGAAGCCGACCAAATTGTGGCTCGCCGCGAGGTGGACGCCGGGTTTGAGGTGTATCACCTGCCGCGGCCCGCCATCTGCGGGGTGAAGGAAGGGATCAACCTTCCCCGGTACCCGACAATGAAGGGCCGGCTGGCATCAAAGAAGGTCGATTTGGTGGCTCGCGATGGCGATGCCGACGCCGGTGGACAGTCGATGATTCGACTGCATCGGCCGCAGGAAACGGCCAAGGAGACCATGATTCTCGGTGACTCCGAGGAAGCAGCGGGTGCCATCGTCGATCTGCTGGAAGAGATAGGAGTTATGTCGTGACCCTGCTTGTTCTCTTGGACCACGATGGCAATCCCGACGGGGCCGCCATGCCAGAAGCCTCTCGAGAGGCTCTTACCGCCGGTCGTCAACTGGCCGACGACATGGGCGCCGACATGGTGGCCGTCGTGATCGGTGGTGACGACATCGACGATCTGGCCGAAGAAGCCGGCAAGTTCGGGGCTGAGTCCATTCGTCACGTTACCCATGACCTACTGGCCGACTACGGGCCCGACGCCTGGGCCGAAAGCCTCCGACAGCTGGCCGACGACACCGATGCCGACGCCGTCATGGCCGTCGGCAACGATCGTGGCAACGAGGTCATGGCTTTCCTGGCCGCTCGCCTCGATCAGCCGTTCGTGGCCAACTGCACCGCGGTTACCGACGCCGATGATGACGAGTGGTCCATGACCCGGATCCAGTGGGGCGGGTCGCTGCTGGAGGACGCCACTTTGTCGGCCGACGTCAAGCTGATCAGCTTCGGTCACCACTCGGTGGCCGCCGCTCCGGCCGATGACGCCGGCGAGGCCGACGTTGAGGGTTTCGAGGTCGAACTCGACGAGTCGCACACCATCACCATGATCAAGGATCGGACAGTTCAGACTCAAGGGGTCACACTGTCAACCGCACCAGTGGTGGTGTCCGGTGGTCGTGGCGTAGGGTCGGCCGACGGCTTCGCTCCTCTGGAGGAGCTGGCCGAACTGCTCGGTGGTCGAGTTGGCTGCTCCCGGGCCGTAACCAACAACGGTTGGCGCCCTCACTCGGATCAGGTCGGTCAGACGGGCACCAGAATCGCACCCGAAATCTATATTGCCACCGGCATCTCCGGAGCCATTCAGCATTGGGTGGGGGCTATGGCCTCCAAGCGGATTCTGGCCATCAACACCGATCCGGAGGCCAATATGGTCACGAAGGCCGATTATGCGGTCATCGCCGACCTCCACAAGGTGGTGCCGGCCGTCAGCGAAGAGATTCGTAGGCGGCGCCAAGGCTGACAGCTTGATGGCAATCCGTTCGACTATCTTGGACATCCGTTAGAGTTAGGGACGGGAACGGCTAGGTGGATCCGCCCGCAGGGGTCGGCTGATGGCCTTTGGAGGCACCGGCCTGCCCCGCAACGGAATCGTCCCAGGAGAGAACGGCATGGCTCTGGTGTCCATCGTGATGCCAACCTACGAACGAGCACATCTGATAGGTGAGGCGGTTGACTCCGCCTTGGCCCAGACGTTCGGCGACTTCGTTCTTCTGATCGGCGACAACAGCGAGTCGGACAGCACCGAGAAAATCATCGGTGAGTACGACGATCCGCGCATTCGGTATCACCGAAACCGTCCCGCTCTGACGGCCAACGACAACTGGATCGACTTGATCCAGCGGGTGGAAACGCCGTACGTGGCGTCGCTGCATGATGACGACATCTGGGACCCGACGTTCCTGCAGAAGATGGTCGCTCCGTTCGCTCGCGATCCCGAACTGGCGATGGTGTACTGCGATTTCTGGATCGTCGACAAAGACGGTATGCGATTGGAAGAGTTGACGGTGCGCGAATCGGCCCGAACCAGACGTTCGGTTACGCCCACCGGACCGCTCAATCAGGACTACGCCGACGGCCTCCGACTGGTGGCGGTGCAGAATGCCGCTCAGCCGGCTTACGCCGCAGTGGTTCGCACTGCGGATGCACAGGAGATGGTGGTTCCCGACGATGTGGCGCCGCTGTACGACATTTGGCTGACCTACTGCCTCGTCAAGAGTCGTCGCAGGCTGTACTACATCAACGAGCGACTAACGAATTATCGAGTGCACTCGGGCAGCGCGACCACCGGCGGCTTCGGACCGGCCGAGGACGCCGTCTTTTCCAGGATTCTGGCCGAGAACAAATCTGCCGGTCCTGTGCTGGACGAGATCCGTCAGTACTGGGCCTCCCTTCAGTGGGCACGCGGTACACGCTTGATGGACTCGGTGGCCAACCGGTCAGCGTCGCAACGGGAGCTGGCCGCCGCCGCGCCAAACCTGACCGGAGTGAAGCGTTTGCTGGCAATCGCCGCCACCAAGTTCCCGGTAGCCTGGCACCTGCCCCGGCTGCTTCGGCTGGTGAAACGTCGATTTGTGGCCCGTTTCAGCTGAGGCCGGATTCACCGACCGGCGGCGGGCTGAGCAGGGTGTTGTCTAGCACGAGGACGGCTTGAACATGGACGGCTTAAACACGGAGGCCCTGGGTCACCCATCAGGTGACAGCGCTCATCAGACAGATTCCGTGGCCGTCTATGTCTGCACCTACCGGCGAAATGAGCCGCTCAACCGGCTGTTGGAATCACTTCTTGTGGCTGCGCAGGCGGTGCAACCCGGGATAGAGGTGGCGGTCGTGGTGGTCGACGATAATCCGGACGGGCGGGCGTCGGCTGTGGTCGAGGCCTTCAAGCACGACTTTGCCCGAGGTTTGCACTACCGGCACACCGGTTCGCAGAACATCTCCACTGCCCGCAATATGGGGTTGGAAACCGCCATGGAGTTGGCGGACTGGGTGGCCATGACCGACGACGACCAGGTCGTAAGCCCGGCATGGATCAAGGCCCTGTTTGAGGCCGCCCGCACTCATGGTGCCGACGCCATCACCGGACCCGCCCACATCCGTTACGAGCAGGGCGCTCCTGACTGGCTCAGTTCTCAGCCGTTCGACGAGATACTCGAGGCCCAGCCTCGAGTCGACGGTGAGCGGATGGACACCTGTTCCACCGGCAACTCGATGTTGAAGTCCTCGTGGCTCATCAACAACCCCGAGTCGCGATTCCGCCCTGATCTGGGCCGCACCGGGGGAGAGGACATGGTCTTTTACCGGACGGCTATCGGCAACGGCCTGGCGGCGTACTATTCGACCGAAGCCGAGATTTTCCAGATGCAGCCGCCGGAGCGGGCCACGTTTGGCTATATGTTCCGGGTCTCCTACTGGCTCGGCAATTCGGCGGCACTGTCAAATCGGGAGAGCGGTAGTGCATCGCCGGTCCGCCTCGTGCTGCGGCATGGCAAGCAGCTGGTGCAGGCGGCGCTGCGGCCGGTTCGACGCCTAATAGCCAGAGAGCCGTTGGAGTTGCGCTATGCCGCCGCCAAAGCGGCTCAGGCTGCCGGAGGCCTGGTAGCGGTGGCCGGCGTTCGAGCCAAACACATTTAGGCCGCTGGGCCTGAGTTGCGCGCCTTCCGTCCGCCAGGTCCGCCCGAGGGGCCTCGATGGATGCCGGACAGTTTGTTCCGTGTCCTTCGGGCCTCAGCGTTTGGCTGAGAAGTCAGCTTCTAAGCGTTCGATCGACCGCTACGGCAACTGTGGTTCGACGCATCCGTCGGGGGTGCCGCCTCCGCCGATGGGCTGATCGTCGTACTGATCGGCCACGAAACCAGTGCCGCGTTTCGTCGTGCTGAAGTAGTCGACAATTGCTGTTACCAGTGCTTCCGCTTGGGCGTCGAGAAACTCGGGGTCCATCAACAACGCCTCTTCCGCCGGGTTGGTGAGATACAGGTATTCGACCAGCACGGTGGGAACGTCGCCGCTGTTGCGCAGCACCGACAGATAGTCCAACCCGTCAGGGCGAATCCAAGCCCGCACTCCTCGATTGCCGCTGCCGGCAAACGAGAACGGCTGAACCGGCTTGACGGTGAACGGAGGTGGGGGAGCGATGGTGGACGGAACCGGCACCGTGGTGGAGGCGTTGGCGGGAACGGTTGTGGTGAATTTCGGTTGGCGCTGGCGGGCAGTCGGAGGTGTGCCGGTGTCGCGACTTGATGGGATGGTGGTGGAGGGCAGCTGACCGTTGGTCACGAGTGCTTCGTCCCGTGCGGCCACGGATTGGTCGTAGGCATCGACTAACGCCTCGTAGGCCTCGAGCTCGGCTACATACGCCTCATACGCGGCTCGGCGCTCGGCCGCCGCCTTGTTGAGCACGGGCTCAAGAGCCTGATAGAAGAGCCCGCCAAAGCGGGCGGACAGGTCGCTGCCGGCCTTGGTGAACGCCATTGTTCCAGGAACGTCGCCTCCAGCCGGGGCGCCGCCGTTGTGATGAACGGAGACAAACAGCGCAGGCTCGACCGCCTCGGCAATGCGCCCCCGGGATTTGGTGGTGATGTTGTGGTCGCCGGCTCGAGTAAGAACTACTTTCGCCCCCAACCGCTCTAATTTGGCTTTAGCCCGCAGCACGACGTCGAGGTTGATTTCCTTCTCGGTGAGTCCGCTGGGCCCGACCGCCCCAGGTTCGGTACCTCCGTGACCGGCGTCGAGCACTACGTGAGCCGGTCCAATCGGGACGGCGTCGGTGCGGCTGATGGTGATGATCTGCTCGCAGGCGGTGTGAACCCTCCAAGAGGCGTCGTCGCCGGAGATCACCGGGAGGACCAGACCGTTGCCGGTCTCCACTGCTCTCACCTGACCGGAAGGGACAACCGGTGGAAACGGCTGGTCGGGCGAGCCCAATAGCGTCGAACCCCGGCTGGCTGAGTTCAAGTTGCCCGGCGGTGGGACGGGTGTTGACAACCCGGTTCCCGGCACCGTGGCGCCTTCCCCGTTGGCGACCTCTTCGAGAGGCACAACCGAGCGGCTGGTCAGATTGTCGGTTGAGTCGTCGTTGCCGTCGGTGGCGGCCAGTATCGAAGGAATCTCGGTCAGGTCGAATCCCCACAGCCTGCCAGGCTGAAGTTGTCCGGTCAGCGCCAGGACCGCGGTTGTGCCAAGTGCGATGGTGGCAGCGGCGACGGCTGCCAGAAGCAGTCGGCCTCGACGTTGCGCTCGCTGCTGGATAGGGGACTGTCCGGCTCCGCCCGGTAGGCCGCCGGCCGCCGTCGAGTTGACTACGCGACTCACCCTTGGCCATCGGCCTCCGGCTGTTGGTCTTGAGCAGGTTGAAACGCCCGTTAGGGGTACTTCAAGTCAGCTGTTTCGCCAATCGGTCAGCGGCGTCTCGCACCAGTTCGGCGATGGCATCCGGGTTGCTGTCACCGGGGAACCGGTAGGCCGGTCCGTGCACGTGCAGTGCGGCCACCGTCTCGCCTTTGGGGTTGACCACCGGGGCTGCCACTGAGTTGAGCTGCTCGTCGAACTCTTCATACATCCAGCAGAACCCGTCTTGACGAATCGCTTTGAGCCTGAGGCGGATTTGGTTCGGATCAATGACGGAGCGTGGCGTGCTCGCCGTCAACTCTCGACCTAAGTAATCGTCAAGTTCGTCCGGAGTTGTGGCGGCTAGAACCACCAGTCCGGAAGCGACCAGATGCGGGTCGATTCGGGCTCCGGTCCAACTGCGGACCTGAATCTCGTCGTCGGTCTCGAAGTGCTCGAGGTAAAGCATCTGACCCTGATCGAGTTGAGAGACACCGGATGTTTCTCCGATCTGCTCGGTCAGCTCCCACAGATAGGGACGGGCGGCCGATGTGAGCACGTGGCTCCAGGCGGCGGCCCCTACCAGGTCGCTCAAACCCTCGCCTAGCGAGTACACGCCTCCGGCCTCAACCTGCTCGACCGCCTGAGCCGTTTCCAGAGCGCCGAGCAAACGGTAGACGGTGCTCTTGGGCAGCTCGGCCCGTTCGGCCAGCTCGGTGACTCCGGCCGGCCCGGCAGCCAACATGCGAAGGAGAACAAACGCTCGTTCAATGGACTGCACACCGGACATCGGATCGCTCCGCTACTTGAGCCCCGGTTTCGATCCCGGTCGGATTACCGGACACACCACCAGCTGTTGTCTCAGCAGCGCAAGGCCGATCGTCTGGGCTTGAACCCAGTGTAGAACAATCCGGTCCGGCGGCCTGCCTCCACCGCCGCATCGACAAGTCGACAGGTTTGGCCAGCCCTAGAAGTAGCTGCGACAGTGAGGGAGCGGAGCGATACCGAAGAAGGCGTCGAGTGCCGAATACATGCTTGGATCCACCTTCAGTCGGCGCCCGGCGGCCAACGTGGTGACTGATGCCGACCCAAGCAGCAGAGGCCCCAGCGAGGCTCTGGTCACAGCAAGATCGGGGCGACGGCGAGACGGCTTGGCTCCATCGGCCGACACGTTGAACACCTGGGTGAACAGGCCACGTTTGAGCGGACCGTCATAGGCTTCACTCAGGGTGTGATCGTCGACCACGCCAACGGTGAATGAACCGTCGATCCGGTAGGTGCGGGCGGAGAAGGATCGAATCGGGTCTTCAACCCGCAACCACAGATGGTCTCTCAAACCAACGGTCCGCACCCCACGGGGATCTTCCAGCAACAGGGTTAAAGGGTCGTTGGGAGCCACCGCTGAACGGGCGTTGATATCACCCACCAGATCAACCGACATGATCGTCTTCCACAGCGCTTGGCGGGCCTCCTCGGTGACGGCAAAAAAGTCGCCAAGCTCCAGCGAGTGCCGGGGATAGCCTTCGTCCCAATCGGGCTTGATACCCCACATGGCGAACCCGTCGGGATGCAGCGCCCCGACCAGCAGTTCGCCGTCCTTGGGTTTGAACGTCCAGGCGAACATGTCGGCCGAGCGGGACATCTCACCGGGCTGATTGCGTCGATACCGGTCGTATACGGCAAGTATTTCTTCGACGTGTTCGAATGGATCGATCAGACGAACGCCAGCAGTGGGGCCATCGTCTCGTCCGCCGGTAGTTGACGCCGCCAACGGTTGCAGCCGGTTACGGGGACGGTCGATGGAGACAATTCGATGCCAGGTCGAAACGCCGTATCCGAATCGCTCGTAGATGCCGCCTTCGCTGGCGGTCAGTGCCAGGAGAGGCTCTCCTCGACGTTCGGCCTGGGCCCGCAACCACTCCATCATGGTTCGGGTAATGCCCCGGCGGGTGTGGGTGGCACTCACGCTGACCCAGGTGACGGCGCTGGTAGGTAGGGTCCGGCCGCCGGGCAACGTCAATTCCATGGGGTAGCTGCCGGCGCCGGCGACGATTCGCCCGTTGTCTTTTGCCACCACGAACCGGTCCGGTTCCACCACCCGGGCCATGATGTCCGCCCGGTCCGTTACCGGTGGATAGCCGAAATTGCGGCTGTCCACCGTGTTGAGTTCGCTCAACTCGTCGGGTTGAAGCGTGCTGAACTCAACCACGATCGACCTCCCTGGGAGCTTCGGTTGGTCTAGCGTTCGGCCAGGATGGCATCGGCCACGTTGTCGGCGGCGACGTCGATACCCAGTCGTTTGCCTTCACCGGTGGCTCGTACCGCCAGCTCGACTTCGCCGTCGGCCAACCCCTTGGGCCCCACCGTCAGGCGGTAGGGGATGCCAATAAGCTCTGCGTCGGCAAACTTCACGCCCGCTCGGGCGTCCCGATCATCAAGCAGCACGTCGATACCTCGGCGTCGGAGCGTTTCGTACAGAGACTCGGCGGCGGCCATCGTCGGCTCGTCCAGCTTCAACACCGTGATGACGGCTTCGTACGGGGCTATGGACACCGGCCAGATGATGCCTTTATCGTCATGATGGGTTTCGGCCACGGTGGCCATATTTCGGCCGATGCCGATGCCGTAGCTGCCCATGACCACAGGGCGCTGTTTGCCTTCGGAGTCGCTGACCATGACCCCGAACGTCTTGGAATAGTCGGTGCCCAGCTTGAAGATATGGCCGGCTTCGACGCATCTAACCTCGTCGAGGGTTGTTCCACAGTCGACGCACGCTTCGCCCGCCGACACCTCACGAAGGTCGGTCCACTGGTCAACATTGATGTCACGGGCCACGCTGACCCCCCGGTAGTGCCAGTCGTCTTCGTTGGCACCGGTGGTCATGTCGGTTCGACCTTGGAGAGCGACGTCGGCAACGATCCGCAGGGAATCGACACCTACCGCCCCGAGGCTGCCGGGCATGGCTCCCAGGTTTGCCTTGGCTTCTTCCGGGGTGGCGGGCCGAAGCTCGATGGTTCCAGTGGCGTCGATGAACTTCTGAGTATTCAGCTGATGGTCGCCTCGAACCAAGGCCAGAACGACTTCGCCGTCGGCAACCATGACCATGGTTTTGATCTGACGGTTGGCGGGAGCACCGGCCTCTTCCAACGCGGCGATGGTACGAATACCGCGAGTGGCGAAGCGTTCGGGGGCGTCGAGCCCGGCCTCGTCAACAATGGGCTCCAGCTTCGAGGTGGCTTTCTCCACGTTGGCGGCGTAGTCACAATTGGGGCAAATGATGACTTGGTCTTCACCGGCGGGACAGGGCACCATAAACTCCACCGAGCTGTCACCGCCCATGGCACCGCTGCTGGCTTGAACACCAAAGGCGGGAAGTCCCAGTCGTTCGAAGATGCGGATGTAGGCCTGGCGGTGGGCCTCAAATTGGCGGTCCAAACCCTCAACGTCGATGTCGAAGCTGTAGGAGTCCTTCATGTGGAACTCCCGTACTCGGAGCAGTCCGCTCTTCGGGCGGGCTTCGTCCCTGAACTTGGTTTGAATGTGGTACCAGAGTTGGGGCAGTTCCTTGTACGAGGTCAGCTCGGATGCCACCGAGGCAAAGATTTCCTCATGGGTGATACCGAGCGCCATGGCATTATCCCGGCGATCGGTGAGCCGGAACATGATCTCGCCCATAGTGTCCCAGCGACCTGACTGCTGCCAGATGGTGGCCGGGTGCATCGTCGGTAGCAGAAACTCTTGACCACCGATGGCGTCGATCTCCTCTCGGACGATGCGGGCTACCTTCTGGTGGACTCGCCAACCCAGCGGCAGCATGGAGTAGTGGCCGGCGTGGAGCTGTCGAATAAAGCCGCCCTTTACCAGAAGGGCGTGGCTGGCAGCTTCGGCGTCGGCAGGGGCGTCACGAAGGGTGGGTATGAAGAGCGATGACCAACGCATTCCCAAACCATACCGAAAACACTGGTATCTAGCTGTGAGTTCTTGATTCGAGAATCGTCTCAGGTGGGTAGTGGCCGCAGACACGGCGTGCATTACAGTTAGGGCCCATAAGTCGATGTAAACAGTAGAAATTGACAGTACGAGTTGCGGCATCGACGACCCTAAAGGGTCAGATCGACCGGACGGCCGGACAATCGGACGGCCTGGTAATCGGACAGCTAGCCAAAGGACGGCCAATGGCACTCACAACAACGGGGAACGGAACGGCGAAGAAGCGCCGTGACTACCGCCCTGATTACAAAGCGCTCGCCAATCCTCGGCCCCGCCTGACCACACCGATGGTTCGAGACAACGGTGAACTGCGACCGGCCACGTGGGAAGAGGCCATCGAGCGGGCCGCCAGTGGTTTCTCAAGCGTGGTTGACGAGCACGGCCCTGAGGCCTTCGGAATGTTCTCCTGCTCGAAGTCGACCAACGAGATGAACTACGCCGCCCAGAAGTTCGCTCGGACCGTTATCGGGTCGAACAACATAGATTCCTGTAATCGAACTTGACACGCTCCTTCCGTCGTCGGTCTGGCGACAGTATTTGGAGCCGGTGGAGGAACCTCTTCCTACACCGAGATTGAGGAAACCGACCTCATCGTTCTGTGGGGTTCCAACGCCCGCGAAGCCCACCCCATTTTCTTTCATCACTTGGTCAAGGGGATCGACAACGGCGCCAAGATGTTTTCAGTCGACCCTCGTCGCACCTCATCGGCCAAATTCGCCGATGTGTGGCTTGGCCTGAACGTCGGCACCGATGTGGCGCTGTCCAACACGGTGGCAAACCACATCATCACCAACAATCTTCACAACAAAGAGTTCATCGCCCACGCAACCCAAGGTTTCGAGGCCTACGCCGAATCGGTGTCAACGTGGACCTTGGAGCGAGGTTCGGCCGTGACGGGAGTCCCGGCGGAGGCAATCGCCGAGCTGGCAGAAGCCTACGCCACGGCCGAGACCGCTCAGTTGCTGTGGACGCTTGGTATCACCGAGCACCACAACGCCGTCGACAACGTGCTGTCACTGTGCAACCTGGCTCTGCTGACCGGCCACATCGGTCGTTGGGGCTCCGGCCTGGTGCCGCTACGGGGCCAGAACAACGTCCAGGGCGGAGGCGACATGGGCGCCCTGCCCAACAAGCTGCCCGGCTTCCAAGACATCGTCGATCCTGAGGCCAGAGCCAAGTTTGAGGCCGTCTGGGGTGCCCCTGTACCGCCTGAACCCGGCCGCCATCTGACCCTCATGTTCGAGGGGATGGAAACCGGTGATATGAGGGCCGTCTACTGCATCGGCGAGAACCCGGCTGATTCCGAGGCCGACGTCGCTCACGCCCGCAAGATGTTGGGGCAACTTGACATGCTGGTGGTGCAGGACATCTTCCTGACCCGAACCGCCGAGCTGGCCGACGTAGTGTTCCCGGCCTCGGTTGGTTGGGCTGAATCCGACGGCACCGTCACCTCCAGCGAGCGTCGAGTCCAGCGGGTGAGGGCTGCCGTTCCTCCGCCCGGTGATGCCCGTGACGACATCGAGATCATCACCATGTTGGCCAACCACATGGGGGCCGACTGGGGCAAGCCCACGTCGCACGAGCTGTGGGACGAGCTGCGTTCGCTGTCTCCCCTCCATCAGGGCATGAGCTGGGAACGACTTGAAGCCGAAGGCGGCCTCCAGTGGCCATGTCCGTCCGAGGATCATCCCGGCAGCCCATTCCTTCACGGATGGCTTTGGACCGAAGACCTCGGTGGTCGGGACCCCTCACCGTTCAGCGTGGTGGAACACGCCGGACCGATCGAAGAACTGACTGACGAGTTCCCGCTGCGACTGACGACCGGTCGGGCGCTTGACTCCTACAACACCGGGGTGCAGTCAGGTTCGATGCAGTCGCCCATACGTTACGGCAACGCCATCGATCTCAGCACGGCTGACGCTGAACGCCTCGGTGTGGCTGACGGCGAAACCGTTCGGGTGGTGTCTCCACGTGGAAGTGTCGAGATGCCGGTTCGAGTACTGGAAGATCTGCCGGTTGGTCTGACCTTCACCACGTTCCACTTCCCGGAACTGGTGGATGTGAATGTGCTGACCAATGACGCCTGGGACAAACGCTCGGGTACGGCGGAATTCAAGGCGGCGTCGATCCGCATCGAGAAACTGCAGCCGGTGGGCTAGGCGGCCCGCAGGGCGATGCGCGCCGGGATAGCGCGGACAGGGTAAAGGGCCGGGCTGAAGAGTTCGGCAGAGAGAGCGAGGCAACGTGGCCGATCTCCATTTCGGAGATGACAAACCGAACGACATTGAGCGAGACGCCGTGGACGGCGTTGTGGCCGACACCTTGGGTCCGGCAGTCGTGCAAGAACACGAAAGGATGGTCCGAGGTGGCACCGAACGTCGTAACGAGCGACGTCACCTGCTGCTGCCGGTTCTGCACGCCTTGCAGCGGGCCGCCGGTTGGATCAGTCCGGGTGGACTGAACTACGCCTCCGAACAGCTCCAGGTTCCACCGGCCGAAGCCTACGGCGTGGCCACGTTCTATGAGATGTTCACCTTCACCGATCCCGGTCATGAAGACGACGTCGTTCACGTTTGTGTCGACGCCGCCTGTCAGATCGCCGACTCGGAAGCCCTTATCGCCCGTCTGGAAGGCGAAGGTAAACATGTCCACCGCAGCCCTTGCCTGGGCCAATGTGAACGACCGATAGCGCAGTTCATTCAGGGTCGAGGTCGGCCCGACCGGGTCGAGGCCGACAGTGCGCTGGATCAGTTCAGCGCCGTGCCCCAGGCCCCGGCGTCCGCCGGGAACGGAGCCATGGCCGACGGATCGCCCGTTCGGCTACTGCGCCGAGTGGGTGTCGTCGACCCCTCAAGTGTGGAAAGCTACATCGCCGCCGGCGGCTACACCGCCTTGGCCGCAGCAATTGAGCGAGGCCCGGAGGCTGTGGTTGCCGAGGTCTCCGAATCCGGGCTGATGGGCCGTGGTGGCGCCGCCTTTCCCACCGGTTTCAAGTGGAAGGCCGTTTCCGAGGCCGACGGCGACACCAAGTACGTCGTGGTCAACGCCGATGAGTCTGAACCGGGAACGTTCAAAGACCGGGTTCTGATTGAGAATGACCCGTTCGCCGTTATCGAGGCAGCCACCATTGCCGGTTTCGCCACGGGAGCCACCAAAGGCTGGATCTACATTCGGGGCGAGTACCCGCTGGCCACCGAACGGCTGCGCAACGCCATCGCCCAAGCTCACACCGCCGGGTACCTCGGCCAACAGATCAACGGATCAGACTTCTCGTTTGACATCGAGGTTCGACGAGGCGCCGGAGCGTACATCTGTGGTGAAGAGACGGCGCTGTTCAACTCGCTGGAAGGCTTCCGGGGTGAGCCCCGGCAAAAGCCACCGTTCCCCACCACCAACGGTTTGTTTGATCGGCCTACCGCCATCAACAATCCGGAGACCCTGGTCAACGTGCTGGACATCGTGACTGACGGCGGAGCAGCCTACAAGGCGATCGGGACCGAAGGTTCGGCCGGGACAAAGCTGTTCTGTCTCAGTGGCCACCTGTCCAAGCCGGGTGTTTACGAAGTCGAATTCGGTACCACGCTCGGTCAGTTGTTGGACATGGCCGGTGGCCCGGTTGGTGAACTGCGGGCCATCATGTTGGGCGGGGCGGCCGGATCGTTCGTCGGCGCCGACCAGCTGGATCTGCCACTGTCGTTTGAAGGGGCACGGGAGGCCGGCGTCTCGCTCGGTTCCGGTGTGGTCATGGCCTTCAACGACACGGTCGACTTCGGAGCAGTGTTCACCCGTTTGGCCGAATTCTTCCGGAACGAGTCCTGCGGTCAGTGCGTGCCCTGCCGGGTTGGTACGGTCCGACAACACGAGGTGCTGTTGAACAGCGGAGGTAATCCGGTGAACGGCCAGAGCGAGCTGTTGGAAGAAATCGATATGGCCATGAAAGACGCATCCATCTGCGGCCTCGGACATACAGCGGCCACCGCTGTGCGTTCCGGGATTGCCTTGGGATTGATCGGAGCACAGTCATGACGACGACAGAGCCGGTAACCGAAACCGCTGTCAGCCTCTCCATCGACGGGGCCACGGTCGAAGTACCGAAGGGTTCTTCGGTACTCGACGCCTGCAATGCAGCCGGAGTCGACACGCCGACGCTGTGCTATGCCGAGAACCTGACACCGGTGAACGCCTGCCGGGTGTGCGTGGTGGAGCAGGAAGGCTCCCGCACACTGATTCCGTCGTGTTCCCGTCAGGCGGAGGACGGTATGGAGATCAAGACCGACTCCGAGCGGGTGCGTCACTCCCGCAAGATGGTGCTCGAGTTTTTGGGCTCAGGCGTTGATCTGAGCCAGGCCCCTGATCTGCAGCAGTGGAGTGAGGTCTACGGCGCCGATCCCGAGCGTTACGGCCCTTCAGCGGCCAAGATCGAAGAAGAGGTCAGGATTCAGGACGAGCTGTACATCCGGGATTACGACAAATGTGTGCTCTGCTACAAGTGTGTTGAGGCGTGCGGTGACGACGCTCAGCACACCTTTGCCATTGCTGTGGCCGGAAGAGGTTTCGACGCTCGTATCCGCACCGAGTTCGACACCAGCCTGCCCGATTCGGCCTGCGTCTACTGCGGGAACTGTGTCGCTGTCTGCCCGACCAACGCCTTGCAGTTCAAGACCGAGTTTGATCTCCGGTCGGCGGCGAACTGGCGACCGGAGGAGCAGTCGGTCACCCGGACGGTGTGCTCCTATTGCGGGGTTGGTTGCAACCTGGAGCTGCATGTCCAGGACGAGACCATCGTCAAGGTCACCTCACCCAACGATCATTCGGTGACATCCGGGCACCTGTGCATAAAAGGCCGCTTCGGCTGGTCCTACGTTCACGGGGAGTAGATGACAGGCAGCAGGTGACGTAGCGCTGCAAGGACCCAATCGGTTCGACGGCCGGCTACTCGGTCAGTTGGCCGGTCCGACGGTCAGCGTGACCGTACTGCCACCGTTGTCGGGGTAGTAGGTGGTTGGTCCGCTACCGAACGACCGGAGTCGGCCGGCGTCCACGCCGCCGATCTCACTCAGGTAGCGGCCGATCTCGGCCGCCTGTTGTTGGCTGAGCGTCGTGTTGGCCTCGGGCGTGGGTTCGCTGTAGGTCCGCACATCGATGGTCAGCGACCCGACGCCGGCGTTGACAGCCACTGCGAGTTGGTCGAGGGCGGCCTGACCGTCGGCAGTGAGAGAAGCAGTGTTGGGTTCGAACGTAATGGTTGTTGAATCAATGCCTGCGACTTCGAAGGCCATTGAGCTCTCCGACCCGGTCTGTAACCACACGTGGCCGCCGAGCTCCGGTGTGACGACGTACGGTGCCGCACCGGGGGTGATCACGGTGATGCGGTCGGCGGTGACGGCTCCTGAGGTCAATTCGGCTACCACAGAGTCAGCCAAGCGGCCGGCGGCGGCCCGCGCCGACTGATTGTCAGGGGCAAAGAAGGAGTAGGCGGCGAGGCCGATGGTGGAGTCGGTGAAGCGATCCATTGCCTGGCGAAGGCGGACGGCGTCGGTTACGCCTTCGACCCGGAACGTGGCCGGATCGCTGAGGCTGGAGCCGATGGTGAAGGGCCCGGAGGCCGCAACCGAATTGGAAAATGCGGCATCGCCCAGTTCAGGGGTGGCGGCAACAAAGTCAGGTACCGGCAGGGAGGCCGACAGCGGGCCGGCTCCGAGGCCGACTGTTCGAATCTGGGTCTCCGGCACTCCGGCGGCCACCAGAGCGGCTACCAAGGCGGTGGCCTGCTGGTCACTCAGATCCAGGTTGCCTTGGGCTGTGGCTGCGCCGTTGGCCCGAACCGAGATGGTGATCGGAGTGGCGAGCTCCGCCAGCCGAGGTCCTAGAGCCTCGACGAGGGACACGCTCTGAGGAGTAAGCGTTTCCGTTCCCGGAACAAACTCGAGCGACATCAGATCAAGCCGACCGTTTTCGGCTGCGCTGGCCATGGCCCCGACCGGGTCAAGCAGAGGGTTGACCTCGCCGTCAGGCGCGGTTTCAGTTCCTCCGGCCACGTCGATTGTGTCGGCCGTGGTCGAGGCGGCGGCCTCTGCGGTGGTGGCGTCAGGCTGTGTCTCGCTTGAGGTGGCAGCCTGTTGTTCCTGGTCACCGCCCTCTTCCGCTGCGGCGGTCGAATCAGCTGTTTCTTCCGAACCGGCCTCGGCCACGGTCTCGTTGTCGCCATCCGTCAGGGCGAACATGGCGGCCAGACCAATCAAGCCGACGGCGAAACTGGCGGCGATGGTCATAACCACCGCGGTCACGGTGAGTGAAGAATCCTGGTCCCGGCCCTTTGGTGCCGATTGGCGCTGCTCGAGCGGATGTCCACCCTGCTGTCCGAGGTGTTGTCCATCTTGGCGTCCACTCTGCTGTCCGCCGTGCTGTACGACGTGTTGTTCGTGGAACTGGTGGCTGGTCTGCTGTTTCTCCAGCCGGTAGGTGTCGGCCTGGGGGCTATAGGAGTAGGCGCTGCCAACCTGATCGCTGGAGCTACTGCCGGACTCACTTCCAAGATGAACGCCGTGATCATCTCGAAGATGGGCGGCCTGGAAGTGATCTGCGTGGAGTTGATCGGCTGGTGAACGGTCCAGGGGAACCTCATCCAGCCCTCCAAGAAGCACCGGAGCCGAGTCCTGAGGGTTTGAGGTGAAGGAATCGGCGAAAGAATTAGTGGCGGGCTCGGCGAGCGGTGGCGGGGGCTGGTACGTCCCGTAGGTGCTGTCGACCGACTGTGGTTCGATTGACTGTGGTTCGATCGACGGTGACTCGACCGACTGTGGCTCGGTGGGTAGGGGCGGGGGTGGTGGCGTCGGCCGCATGCTGGGTCCGCCGGACTCGACCGTCGTTTCAACGGTGGTCTCTCCACGAGGCTCGATCGGTGATGCGCTATCGACGCTGTCATCGGTGCGCCCATGTTCTGAGGCGTGCCCGGTAATAAGACCGTCATTGTCGGGCCGTACGACCGCTCCGCCTTCCGACTCGCCAGACTCGGTCTGTCGCCCCTCATCCTCAGGTGTTCCTAGGACGAGCCCGATGGCATCGTCCAGATCCATTTCACCGGCTTGGTCATCCAGGTTTGGTAGCGGCGACCGGCCGTTACTTGATGGCACTTCTTCGGGCGCCGGCGGCACCTCCGACTCCCCATCGGGGGCGGCAGGTTCCTCGGCCGTATCCGGTGTGCCGGAGACGTCGCCCTGCTCGCTTTGTTCGGCCTCATCAGACGGGTCATCTTTAGCGGCCGGGCCATTGTCCAGATCGTCGAACAGCCCGAAAAAGACGGACGGGTCGAGGGGCCCGTCTTCCGACGAATCTTCCGATCCGGCGTCGTCAGGCTCCCGTCGTTCAGGAAAATCAGGGGCAGTTTGATGTTCTGTGGTCACCGACTCCGTCCTTGACGCCATGCCGGGCCGGTGGCGTATCACGGGACCGATTCACTGTACCGCGGGTGCCGTGCCTCTGAGACGTGGCGCGTCAGGCGCAACGACATTGACGAACGGCTGCAACATCAATCCACAATCAGCTCAATGGTCAGCAGCACGACGAATCGTCATTGACTGGCACTTTGCCGGCCGCGGCCCGCTGTCGCACTTGGTCACCTAAGGTTTTGTGCAATGACGTCTCGGCGTGTGGAACGGGACGAGCGTTTTCGGGAGGAACAATGCTGAACAGGATGAGGGTTCCAGGTCGGAGTCGGTTCGTGATCGCTGCCATAGGTGCAGCCGCCATCTTGATGTCCGCTTGTGGCGGAACAGAAGACGCCGGCGGCTCGACCGATGCCGCGCCGGAGTCTCCGCTTGCGGAGTTCATCGGAGACGAAGCCATGTTCGATCCGGAGGCGGGCCAGGAGCAGTTCGCCGAAGAGCAACGGCAGATGAATGAGCAGGTCGTGGCCTGCATGGCGGCCGAAGGATGGGAGTATGTGCCCGAAGATGTCGGTGACTTCGCCTTCTTTGAGGGCTCTGAGGTAGATGGCCTGGAGTGGGGTTCGCGAGAGTGGACCGAGAAATACGGTTTTGGCATCACCACCCAGATGTTCCCTCAGGAAACGGTCGGTCCGGAGTTGGTTGGCTACCCCGATGAAGGGTTTGGTCCCGACGAGGAGTACACCGATCCCAACGCCGAGTACGTCGACTCGCTTTCCGAGGCTGACCGGGAGGCCTACTACAACGATCTCTACGGCTCCGATCCCGGCCCTGACATCACCGAGGGCATGAGCGACGAGGAGATGGACGCCGCTTTCGAGGAGTGGGAGGCCAATCGGGTGATCGACGGCTGCTTCCCCCAGGCCGAAGAGGAGTTCTACGGCGGCCCCAACGACTTTTACGTGCAATTCAGCGATGAGCTGGACGACATGTGGGAGCAGATGATGAACGATCCGCGCATCGTTGAGGTCGAAGCCGGGGTGGCCGAGTGCGTGTCTGACAAAGGTCTGACCTACTCGTCGATGGACGACGTCTACGAAGACTTCTACGAGCGGGCCGAGCCCATGCAGGAGCAGGTCTGGAACAACATGCCGGAGCTGACCGAAGAAGAGTATGAAGCCATGACCGATGCGGAGTTGGACGCCATGTTCAATCAGCCTCCGGAGTTGTCACCGGAAGTCAAGGCCGAACTGGGTGAGCTACAGGCTGAAGAGATTGCGTTGGCCATCGCCGTTGACGACTGTGGTGGCGGTCAACGTGAGCAGGAGGACCTGTTCAACGAGGTTCGCATCGAATACGAGCAGAACTTTGTTGACAGCAACCGGGAACGTCTGGAGCAGTTCCAGGCCGAGTCACGAAGCTGAGCCCGGCCGCACGAGCGGTTGGTTAGGCTTGGATCACCATCAAGGGGAGGTTGATCATTGAATCGGCGGGCATTGCTGGCCGTGGTCGTGGCCACGGCTGTTATCTCGGCATCCATAGCGTGGGTTCTCGGTCGGCGGATAGAGTCGCCGGCCGAAGCGGCTGCCGGGGCTGAAGCTCCGGCGCCGTCCCTCATCACCGTCCCGGTGGAGAGCCGGGAGCTTTCGTCACGGGTGGTGGTTCGAGGGACTGTTCAGTCAAGCGAAGAGACAGCCATCGAGGTGCTGACCGCTGCGTTGGGTAACCCCGTGGTCACCGGACTACCCAAGTCCGAAGATGATCAGCTCACCGAAGGTGAAGTCGCCATCGAAATCACCGGTCGGCCGGTAATTGTGCTGGAGGGCACGTTACCCACCTACCGTTCCATGGCTCCGTCCAGCGAGGGGCCGGACGTTCGTCAATTGGAGGAAGCTCTGAATCGCCTGGGTTACGATCCGGGTGACGTCGACGAAAAGTACACCGCGTCGACGGCTGCCGCCGTTTCGGCGCTGTACGAGTCGCTTGGTTACCGGGCCAACTCCCCGGCCGAAGAAGAGTCCGAGGCGGTCGAGTTGGCCGAAGATCGGGTTGAACAAGCCGAGAAGGCACTCAAGTCGGCTCAATCCAGCGGAGGCACCGACGGCGGTGTGCCCGAGTCGGTTCGTCTCCAACAGAATCAGCTGGTCGATCAGGCCCAGCGACAGCTCGACGACGTCAAGGCCGGTAACGGTGGTGAGATCTCCCAGGCGACCGAGGCCCTCAAAGAGGCTGATGAAGCCTTCGCTTCGGCCACCGCGGCGTTGACCGCCGCCCAGGACCGTCTTAGTCAAGCGCAGGCCGGCACCCATCCGGATACCGGTCAGGCGCCTACCGACGACGAGTTGGTGCAGTTGGAGTTTGAGGTTTCCTCCGCTCAGGAGAACGTTGACCAGGCGGAGGCGGCGAAGAAGTCGGCGCAGGAAAGCCTTGACCAAGCCAAAAGCGGCCTCGACCAGGCCATCAAGGACGCCGAGACCGATCTGGCTATCGCCAAGGCAACCAGGGCCGAGACGTTCGCCACGTTCGAAACCGGTGACGATGATGAAGGTGGTTCCGCTCCCAGCCTCGACGATCTTCGTGAGGAGCTACAGGAGGCCCGAGATGAACTGGCCGACATTCGCTCGGTCACCGGTATCAGCGTCCCTATCGAAGAGTTGGTCTTCGTCCCAACACTTCCCCGCAAGGTCAGTGCTGTTGGAGTTGAGTTGGGTTCCACCGCTTCTGGCGCCGTGATGAGCCTCACCGGCCCGTCGACGGTCATCGACTCGGTCATTTCGGCCTCCGATCGCAGATTGATCTCCGAAGGAATGGAAGCCGTCGTCGAAGACGATGACCTCGGCGTATCGGTTTCGGCCACCATCAGCTTTGTGGCCGCCAATCCCGGCGGCGGCGATGTACCGGATGATCGCTATGCCATGAGGCTCGAACCCAACGAGGATCTGCCGGAGGAGGCTTTCTTTCAATCGTTGAGAGTCACCATCCCCATTTCTTCGACCAGCGGTGAAGTGTTGGTGGTTCCACTGGCCGCCGTCAGCGCCGGGCCGGACGGAACGTCGCGGGTTGAACTCCAGGCCGATGACGGGACGACGACTCTGGTCGATGTCACCACCGGGCTGGCCGCCGACGGATTTGTTGAGATCAAACCGGTTGGCGGCACCATTTCCGACGGCGACCGAGTGGTGGTCGGGCGGGAGTTGCTGCTGCCAACCGATGACGAGTCAGACAGTACCGACGCCGACGATCCTGATTCTGATTCGGACTCTGATTCTGGTTCGGACTCTGAGGACGACCCCGACGGAGAGGCGTAACGTGGCCGCACCGGTGGTCGACCTTGTGGACGTGGCTCGAACTTTTGATGCCACTCCGCCGGTAGAGGCGCTCAAGTCCACCACCTTGGCCATCAATGAAGGGGAATACGTCGCCATCGTCGGGCCGTCAGGCTCGGGTAAGTCAACGCTGCTCCACATTCTCGGCCTTCTCGACACCCCGACCGACGGCACCTACATTCTGGACGGAATTGACACCTCGGTGTTGAGCGAGCGCCAGCGGGCCGGAGTCAGAGGATCGCGGATTGGATTTGTGTTCCAGTCTTTTCATCTCCTGAATCACCGAACAACGGTGGAGAACGTCGTGCTGGCCGAGCTGTACTCGACGGCGTCACGCTCCGACCGTCGTCGGCGGGCCATTGAGGCGCTGGAACAGGTTGGACTCGGTCACCGCCTCGACGCCTACCCGACCACTCTGTCCGGAGGTGAACGACAGCGTGTGGCCGTTGCTCGAGCCTTAGTGGGGCGCCCGAGCCTCCTGCTGGCCGATGAACCAACCGGCAACCTTGATTCCACCACCACTCAATCGATCCTCGACATGTTCGCCGAACTCAACGGTGCCGGGATCACGCTGGCCGTGATCACCCACGATCCGGAGGTCGCCCGGAGAGCGCAGCGTCGATTGAGTATCCGTGACGGGGTGGTGACGTCGGAATGACCCTGATCGATCCCGCCGGTGGCGACGTTCCGGGGACCGGTTCACCGGATCCGTACTACGGGGCTCTTCCGGACCCATTGATGGTGGACGGATCAAGCACACGGTCCCGGCTGGCGGTGAAGGATCTGCTGGCCGAAGTGGTAATTTCTCTTACCGCCCGTCCGGCCCGAACCCTGCTGACCGCCATGGGCACCGTATTGGGAGTGGCGGCACTGGTGGCAACCCTTGGACTGGCCCGCACGTCGGGAAACCAAATCGTGTCCCGTTTCGACGAATTGGAAGCCACTCAGGTTTCGGTTCAACCGCAGAGTCGAGGTTTCGGTGGCGACAATTCCCGCCAAACCAGCTTCATCCCTTTCGACGCCGATGACCGACTGGGCCGACTCAACGGGGTGGTCGCCGCCGGCACCATCAGCGACGTCGACGTCGGCGGTCGCCTGGCCCGGTCGGTGCCGGTCAACGATCCGCTGGGACAGAACGAGTATCAGATTCCGGTGCTGGCCGCCTCCGGAGGATTGTTCGACGCAGTCCGGGCCGATGTGTTGACCGGCAGAGTGTTTGACGCCGGGCACGACCAGCGGGGTGATGCGGTTGCCGTGCTTGGCCCGGGCGCCGCCAGGCGGCTCAACATCACTCAGGTGGCTAATGCCCCCACCATCTTTGTCGGCGACGAGGCCCTGGTTGTTGTCGGCGTCCTGGCCGACGTCGATCGCAAACCCGAGCTGCTGAACGCCATCACCATTCCCAACGAGCTGGCCAAGGATCGATTCGGGCTGCAGGTCCCGGCTGAGGTGTTGATCGAGACCGAGATCGGAGCGGCCGAACTAATCGGGGCTCAGGCTCCGACGGCGCTGCACCCCAACGACCCCGACCGGCTTCGAGCCAGTGTTCCGCCGTCGCCGACCAGAACCCGTTCTGCTGTGGCTGACGACCTCAATGTGCTGTTCCTTGTGCTTGGTGGTATTTCACTGATTGTCGGCGCATTGGGTATCGCCAACGTGACGTTGGTGTCGGTTCTGGAGCGCACGTCGGAGATAGGTCTGCGCCGGGCACTTGGTGCCACCAGGCGCCATATCGCCACCCAGTTCCTGGCTGAGTCGGCGGCGCTGGGGCTACTGGCCGGAATCATCGGAACCAGTTTGGGGATCCTGACAGTTGTACTGGTGTCGGCCAACCGCGTGTGGACACCGGTGCTTGATCCGATCCTGCCACTGGCCGCCCCACTGATGGGCGTGGTGATCGGCCTGGTGGCCGGCACCTACCCTGCTTGGAAGGCTTCCAGTCTTGAGCCGATCGCCGCCTTGAGGGGTGCCGAGTAGCCGTCGAGCCGGGCCCGGTTGGTTACACCGGTTCGATTCGTCCGCTGTCGACGTCGTGAACGTAGCCGAAGATGCGGTCGGTGTGTTGCAAGTACGGGCTCGATCGGAGGGCCTCTACCGAAGCGCGTGTGTCTTCGTACACGTCGGCGAAGGCATGAATTTTCCATGGAGGGCGTTGTCCGGCCTTGGCGGCCAACGCGTCGAGAACCGCCTCCTCGTCCAGGCCGGCCAAACCGCATTTGGTGTGGTGAATGACAACGATTTGGGTAGTGCCCAGCTCAAGTTGTGACAGGGCCAGCGACCGGATGACGTCGTTGGTGATGACACCTCCGGCGTTGCGAATGACGTGTGCCCGACCCGGTTCCAGACCTAGGGCTCGGTAGGTGTCGACCCGGGCGTCCATGCAGGTGACGACGGCGACGCGGTCTTGCGGCGCGGCTTCCAAACCTGGGGTTGTGTACCCGCTGGCGTAGACCGAGTTGTTGAGCTCATAGTCGGCCACGACAGCGCTTGGTTGGTGTTGGTTCGACATCAGCGACCTCCTCCAACGTCAAGCAGTGCGCCGGTGACATACGATGCCTCGTCTGACAGTAGCCAGGCAATCAGGTTGGCCACCTCGTCGGCGTCTCCTCCGCGACCCATGGGTACGTTGTCCGCCAACCGGTTCACCCGGTTGGCGTCGCCTCCGCTGGCATGAATATCGGTGTGAATCAGGCCAGGGCGAACAGCGTTGACCCGAATGTTCTGCCGGGCCACCTCAGCGGCCAACCCGACGGTCATGGTGTCCACCGCTCCTTTGGAGGCGGCGTAGTCGATGTACTCTCTGGGGCTGCCGAACGATGCCGCTCGGGACGAAACGTTGACGATGGAGCCTGTGGTCGGGCCATCGGCCATGCGTTTGACCGCTTCACGGGCGCAAAGGAAAACACCGGTGATGTTTACCGCCCAGATTCGTTCCAGCCGGTCGACGGTCAAGTCGACGAACGGGGAGATGGTGTCGAGAATGCCGGCATTGTTTACCAGCCCGGTGATGCGGCCGATCCGGTCCACTTCGCTATAGACGGCTAACACGTCGGCTTCCGATGCCACGTCGGCCTTGATCACGCTGATCCCGATGTCGAAGGAGGACAACTGGTTGGCGACGGATTGGGCCGCTTCAACGTTGGTGGCGTAGGTGAGTACCAAGTGATGTTGTTCCCCGGACATCCGTTTGGCCAGCAGCCGGGCGGTGGCCGCCCCGATGCCCCGGCTGGCGCCGGTAATCACCGTCACGTTGGTTGTCGGGTCGGGCTTGACCTGAGCATCTGTCACCTCGACAACGGTAGCTGGACCACAGCAACCGACACCTGAATTGGTAAGCAGCGTCACGGAGGCACAGGTCTGGAGGATTGGAGGCTCGGCGGATGGGAGGATGGGAGGATGGGAGGATCGCAGTGTTGGGGGCCATGGCGTTGCAGCGGTCTTGACCTGAAGTGGAAGGTAGATTCGACTTATGGAGCTACCGGTTTCGTTCGTAGACGTCTTTGCTGAAGCGCCGTTTAGTGGAAATCCGCTGGCCGTGGTCACTGTGAGTTCCTCGGCCGCATCGCAGTTGAGCGATGAACAAATGCAGACGGTGGCCAACTGGTTCAACCTCTCCGAGACCACCTTCTTGTTCCCGCCGTCGGACCCCGGCGCCGACTATCGGGTACGTATCTTCACCCCGACGACCGAGCTGCCGTTTGCCGGTCACCCGACGTTGGGCACCGCCTGGGTGTGGACGAATCAACCCGGACGGAACAGAGACGATGGCGATCCGGTGGACGGTGGCCAACGAACGGTGCGACAGGAGTGTGGGGTCGGCCTGGTTGATCTGAGGGTTGAAGGTGATCGGCTGGCCTTCAAGGCTCCGCCAATGATTCGCTCCGGTCCGGTTGATCGGAGCGAACTTGAGCTGTTGGCCCGGCAGTTGAACATCGAACCTTCGGCGGTCGTCGATGCTTCGTGGGTGGACAACGGGCCTGGATGGGTTGGGCTGCTCTTGGAGAGCGCCGAGGCCGTGCTGGATCTTCAACCCGGCCCGCTTGATCGCAAGCTAGGGGTGGTTGGTCCCTACATCGGAGTGGCCGGTACTCACGGTGCCCACGGTGGCACCGACCCGGCGGTTGAGGTCAGAGCCTTCTTCCCGGTCAACGGTGCGCTGGCCGAAGACCCGGTAACCGGCAGCCTGAATGCGTCGCTGGCCCAGTGGCTGACAGCGTCGGGACGGCTGGCGGCCCCCTACGTGGCCGCCCAGGGGACCAGGCTTGGTCGTTCCGGACGGGTGTATGTCAGCCAGGATGAGGACGAGGAGATCTGGGTTGGTGGCTCAGTGGTGCGAACCGTCGAGGGAACCGTGACCATTTGAGTTCGGCTGTCAACCGGGCCCTTCAGTCGAGTTGGGTCTTCGAGGAGGCCTGATCCTCGATCTGATCTCCGACCTGATCCCACACCTGCTCCCAGTTCGGGCTTGATGTCGAGGTCTTGTTCTCTTCGGAGCTGTTGGGTCGGTATCCGCTCAGTTGCTCGACGACCCCGGTTAGCGAAGGTGATGCCGTATCAGCCTGAGCTCGGTCGGCTCCGACTCGGTCAGCGGTAATGGCTCGCTCAGACGTGTCGGCCACCAGAGCGGCGGTGGCTCGCAAGTGTGCAGTGGTCCGTTTCGCTCCGTCCACTACTGACAGCATCCGGGAGCCGAAGCGGGACAGGGAGAAGCCGGCATCGTTGTCGTTAAGAGCGGTCTCTGATGCATCCAGCCGTAATCGACGCATCGAGGCATCGATGTTGTCGGCCACGCCGTCGAGATGGCGGGACAACGGCTCCAGATCGTCAACCGGTATCGAAACCTGGTGTTGATGTTCTGAGCGCTCAGTCACGATCGAAGTTCCATCTGTTCCCGCCTTACCCGCACGTCGACCGGCCCGGCCGTACGTAGTTGAGGCTAGCGCTGTTCGGGTGAGTCACGCCATTGGTGTTGGCGTCGCCGGTTGGGGCCGGCAACAGAGGTTGGTGCCCTGGAACGATTGGTGGTGCTACGACTAGCATCGACCTATGGCTGAATTGTCGTTGGTTGGTAAGGCGGGCAAGGTCGCCCTGGAACAGGTTGGTCAGACCCTTTGGGGATTCAAACCGAATCTCATGGAGGACATTGTCG
>JAHDFR010000236.1 GCA_020628065.1 Acidimicrobiales bacterium | reverse complement strand
TCTCTTGGGGAACAAAATCACCGGAGTCACCACTCATGGCTGACATAGTGGCAGACAATTGCAGCGCAGTTCGAATACCTGCCCGGTTCGGGCAACGACTCGGCTGAAACATCCCAGAGTGTGGCTGAAGACAAAGCCACCTCTACATTGGCCGAGTGTCGTTGGCTCAACGTCTCATCGCCGTGCTACCTCGTCCTCTCCTTCGGCGGGCCATCCACCGACTTTGGCAATATCAGGAACCGGAGCTTCGGCGATTGGACGAGTATCTCCCGGCCAACCGAACAGCAGTTGACGTGGGCGCATGGTGGGGGCCGTGGACGGCGACCATGGCCAAACAGTGCCCGGCGGTCCACTCGTTCGAACCACAACCCGTACTGGCGACACAGCTTCGGGACTGGGCACCGACCCATGTGACTGTCTATCAGCAGGCGGTCAGTGACCGGCCAGGCAAGCTACATCTCAGCCGACCCGATCATCGCCCCGGCGGCGACGGCTTGGCCACGCTACGCCCGACCGGCGACAACACCATTGAGGTCGATGTCACGACGATCGACCTCCACCACTTCGATGACGTCGGCTTCATAAAGATTGATGTGGAGGGGTTCGAGCTACCGGCTCTCAAAGGGGCCGAGCAGACATTGGAACGATGCCGACCCCGACTGATGATCGAGATCGAGCAACGACACCTCGACTACCCGATCACCGACGTGTTCGACTGGCTGACGGCGCGCCGATTTCAAGGCTGGTTCCTCCGTGACGGTCGCTGGATCCCGCTGAACCTCTTTGATGTCGAGGCCGATCAGACCGCACATGTGGACTCGGTCAAGAGCGCCAGCTACATCAACGCCTTTCTCTTCATCCCGGAAGGCGAAGGCTGGCGGCCTTGACCGACCCGGCGGCAGGCCGTGTGCAACCGGTGCCCCCGGCGATCGCCCTGGTCATCGGCTTGGCCGCCGGTGCAGCGGTCGCCGGCTGGACGTTCGACGGTGACTTGTTGCTCAACTGGGATCAGGTCATAGGTTCTCACATTCCTTTGCCGCCCGGCTTCGCCGGTGGCGGCGCCGAGCTACCTCGACGGGTTCCGTTCTACGGGCCGCTGGCTCTGCTGAGCCAGGTCATGCCGGGGCCTGCTGTCGTCGGTTTGTTGCTGATCGCGGCCGTGACTCTGGCGGTCATGGGCACCTTCCGACTGGTGGGGCCGGATCTCATCGGCCTGGTGTTGGCAACGGCTTACGGGATTTCACCGTTCGTGCTCACGCGAGCTGCCGTGGGTCACCTTCCGTTGGTGGTGGCTACGGCTGCGCTCCCCTGGCTGCTTCATGCTCTTACGCAATGTTCAGACACTCGTACGCAACGTTCAAACGCTGACGGACATCTCCCGAGAAGAGCTGTGGTGGCATGGTCGCTGGCCTACGCCTTCACCGGCTCCAGCGGTGCCGTGCTGGGGTTGGTGCCGCTCGGGTTGGCGATCATTGGCGGCTCGGCCTCGGCGAAGCGAAAGACTGTCGATCTCGCTCTGACGGCGGCCTGTCAGATCTTGTGGATCGGACCCGGCCTGATGGTGCTGGCCCGAGGAGCAAGCTTCCCCACAAGTCCAGGCGAGTCGTTCGCCACCCGCGCCATCGGGCCGGGGGCCGTCGGCCGTTTGGCCAGCGGAGGTGGCTTCTTCATCGGATCTGAGGACGTGGCGGCCAGAGCAGGGGCTTGGGCCGTGGCCCTGGGCGTACTTCTGCTGCTGGCCGGCCTGATCGGGCTGCGGGCTCGGCGTCGTAGTGACCTGATCGTTCGTTGCGGTCTTGTCGGTGCGGCCCTGGTGTTGGTGGCGATGGAGCCGATCGGTCGGTTGGGTTGGTTTCGGCTGGTCGAGTTCGGGCCGCTCGGGGTGCTTCGCGAGCCCCAAAAGTTCTGGCCCCGGACTGGCTTGGCGTTGGCCACCGGTGCCGCCCATCTCTGGCGGGCCGTTGGAAAGAACATGCCTTCGGATTCAGCTCATCGGACGGCCACAGTGCAACCGCTCGGCCTGGCCGCCGCCGGGCTTGGCCTGGTGCTGGTTGTCGGCGCCGCCCAGCCTGGGCTGATGGGCGCCGACGGACGTTTGGTGGCTCACCACAAGCCATCTGCGTGGATCGACATTGAAACCGTGTTGACCCGGCGGATGGCGGGTTCGGGAGCCGAAGAGACGATCGCCGTCTTTCCCTGGAACCGCTATGACCGGCTTGAGTTGAGCCGCGGCCGTATGGTCCTGCAGCCTGCTCCCTGGTTGATTGGGGGTGACGTGTTGATCAGCGCCAATCCTGGCCTCGGGCCGACAGCGTCGGAGCGGACCGAAGACCTCCAACTCGAGCTACAGCGACTCGATGGCCAGGTCAGAGCGGGCAAACCGATAGCGCCGGAGTTGCGGGCCATCGGCGTTGACTGGGTTCTGGTGTCGGGCAGCGAGGACGCCGCTTTTTACTTCCGCCTGGGCCGCGAACCCGGCGTGGCCGCCGTGGTCGAACGCGACGGGTTTGCTCTGTACGGCATCGGATCACCCTAAAGCCCATTCCGAAACCGATCCGAAACCGATCCGAGCTTGGGAGCGTTATCCACAGGCCGGGTCGATCTACCATTGTTTCTGCATCGCCAAGGTGTTACTCTCAGGTAGATTTTCTTCGATCCGGGAGTTGCGCGGGCGGCGGAGGGGGCTGAGCGCAACGCAGCGTAAGGGTGATTTTTCGTGTTTGTACGTACTGATACTGGCGCGGTCAGGGTTCGATTTTCATGGCTGGCGACAATCGCCACGGCTGTGGCGCTCCTCTTAGGGTTGACGGCCGGACCGGCTGCCGCCCAGGGATACGGCGACCTGACCGGCGAGACGTTCCTCGTCGGCGAAGGCACTGCCGACGAGGAAGGCAGGTTCCGCACGCTCTACACCGCTCCCGACGAAATCAACGAGGCCTTCCTGGTGTACGTTGTCGGGACCGACGACGAGGGCGAACCATTCGAATGGGTGGTTGCCCAAGTAACGCCGGCGTTCGCCGGGTTGACCTGGTCCCTCCAGGGCGCCGACATGGAGCCTGGCTCCGACTATGTCCTCGAAGCTCGCTACCTCGCCGGCACCGAGGCTGCCGACGAAGAAGCAGAAGCTGACGGCAGCGACGACGCTGAAGAGGAGACCGAGGAAGCAGCAGCCGAAGAAGAGGCCGACGAGTCGGACGATGCCGAAGAAGACGAGGCTGAGACCGAAGACGATGCTGAGGAAGCAGCAGCCGACGTCGACGGGGACAGCGACGGGGGTGGCGTCGGAGGACCGATCGCCATCACGCTGATCGCCATTGCGTTGTTCGCCGGATTGGCCTACATCTTCCGCCAGCGGTCGTCGAGGGTCAGTTGATTCCGCAGGACCACGCTGTCGGCGTCGTCCTGCCCACCCGAAACGAAGCTGACAACATCGTTGAGGTGCTGGCCAGAATCGAGGCCTTGGGCTGCTGCGCCCAAGTTGTCGTCGTCGACGACGGTGACGACGACACCGCATCGCTGGCCCGGGCCACCGGGAACGGATTGGATCTCGATGTTCATGTCATCGAGCGTCGAGGGCGAGAGCGGCAAGGCGGACTCAGTACGGCGGTGGTGGCCGGCATCGAGCGCTTGGACACCCCGGTTGTCGTGGTGATGGACGCCGACCTGCAACACCCGCCGGAACTGATCCCTACGCTTGTGGCCGCTACAGAAGGCAGCGAGATGGCCATTGCCAGCCGCCTCAACCTTCGCAGTGTGGCCGCATCGCTTCCGCCTCACCGAAGGGCGGCCTCGTGGATCGGAGGGGCGGCGGCCCGCATCATGTTCCGCTCGTTGCTGGCCGGCGTGGTTGATCCCATGAGTGGCTACTTCGCCGTACGAGCATCATCGCTCCACACTGATCGACTCCATCCCAACGGCTACAAGATCCTGCTTGAAGTTCTGTTGACCCACCCCGAACTCTCGGTGACTCAGATTCCCTTTTCCTTCGGTCGTCGCCTCAGCGGCGAATCAAAGGCCGGCCTGGTGGAAGGTGTCCGGTACTTCTCACACCTGGTGGATCTGAAGCGTCGCTCGCAGCAGATCAGCCATGCCGACAGGCCCGAGCGCCGGCAGCTGGCGACCATGGAGCCGGCGCGGTGAGAATCCTGTTCAACGCGTCCAAGGACACGGCCCACCCCAACGCCGGTGGTTCCGAGGTGTACATGAACACCGTCATGCAGGGACTGCACGACCGGGGCCACCAAGTCCACCTCAGCGCCGGCGGACCAGTCGACCGTCACGACTACGGGGTATCCAACGGGGGCGGCACGTTCGACCAGTTTCTTCGCAGCCCGGTGAGGTTGCGTCAACGCCGCCGCAACATCGACCTTGTGGTTGACGTTGCCAACGGCATGACGTTCTACTCCCCGCTGGTCTTCGGCGGTCCGACCATCTGCATGGTGCATCACATTCACACCGACATGTGGGCCGACTGGTTCTCGCCACCGGTGGCGGCGTTCGGCCGCGTCCTGGAACGGCGGGCCATGCCTCTGGCCTACCGAACGTCGCTTTTTGTGGCCGTTTCGCAGTCGAC
>JAHDFR010000055.1:10964-27396 GCA_020628065.1 Acidimicrobiales bacterium | reverse complement strand
GATATCCACCACGACTCCGGGCGACCCGGCGACCAATTCGCTACCAGGTTGAACGGCAACCATCCGATGGCCTCCAACCGCCATGCCAGCCGGCGCTTATTCAGCTTCGAAGACCGGCGAAGAAGTCGGTCAGCAGTCGGCCACAACGCTCGGCCTCAACACCGGCCACCAAATCGATTCGATGGTTGAGCCGAGGATCATCGCACACGTTATAGAGGCTGTAGCAAGCGCCGGCCGCCGGGTCGGCAGCACCGTAGACGATACGGGCGATCCGGGCATTCAAAGCGGCGCCAGCACACATCAAACAAGGCTCAAGGGTGACGTACAACTCGCATCCCTCAAGATGCCAGCTGCCAACGGCAGCGGCGGCGTCACGCAGGGCCAGCACCTCGGCATGGGCGCTTGGGTCTAAGGTCTTTTCCCGCTCATTGTGTCGTTGGGCCAAGATCGCCCCATCAGGCCCGATCACCACCGCACCGACCGGGACGTCGCCGTGTTCGACAGCCAGCGCGGCCTCGGTCAACGCCGCCTCCATTACTTCGAGGCGAGGCTCTGAAACCTTCACCGCACAGCCACCTTCATTTGCTGTGAGCCTCCTGGTAGAAACCGATCAGCTCATCAACAGGCGTAGCGGCAATAACCTCGCCGATGAGGTCAACCGGCAACTGGTCGATGGACTTGAATCGCACACAGGACTTGCCCATATCCAGCTTCTTGCCGGTGGCCTTGTAGCGCTCCCGGAAGTCGGCGGCCGTCTCGTCGTTCACGTACACACTGGTGAGGTACACCGCCATGTGATTCTTCTGCGACGCCAACGCGGCGTACATCAACGGCTTGCCGTTGTAGGTCTCGGGGCAGGCAGCAAGCGGAACCTCGTAACTGATCATGCCCCAGTTCATCGTCTCGACGTAACCCTCAGGCAGGTTCTCCAAAATGGCGTCCCGCACTTCGGCGATGGCGTCCCGACGATCATCGGGAAGCTCGGCCAGGTAGTTCTCAACCGTTTCCGCTTTGCTGCTAACCACGGCAGTAAACCTATACGAAAGCGAAGCTAGACAACAGTGGCTCCAAGCACGCTGCCGATACCCCAGGTAAGCACACAGGCGGCGGCCGCCCACAGAACCTGGCGTCCGGCGGTGCGAACCATGGAACGCTCGGTGAAGTAGGCCAACGTGGCGCCAACAGCAGCAGCACCAATCAACCCGACCAGCACCGAGATGTTGCGGGCCCAAGTGCCCTGCAGGAAGAACCACGGCACCAGCGGCACCACCGCACCGATAGCAAAGGCAATAAACGAACTAACAGCGGCCCCAACTGCGTTGCCACCGGCCTCGGGGTCGATGCCGAGCTCTTCTCGGGCGTGAATATCGAGGGCAACCTCCGGGTCGGCCATCACCGCCTGAGCCAGAGTTTCGGCCTTGTCTTCCTCCAAGCCTCGACGCTGCATGTAGATCTGTTTGAGCTCTTCGGTTTCTTCCTCCGGCCGTTCGGCCAAAGAGCGACGCTCGATCTCAATTTCCCGCTCGACCAGCTCGTTCTGGGCGGTAACCGACACATACTCACCGGCAGCCATGGAGGCCGCCCCGGCCAACAGGCCGGACAGCCCGGCAACCAGCACCGTGGAGGAACCGGTTCCGGCCGCGGCCACACCCAAGATCAAGGCGACGTTGGAAACGAGTCCGTCGGACACACCGAACACGGCGGCCCGGGCAGTACCGCCCTGTACGTCACGGTGGTGATGCACCATGTAGTCCGCAGCGTGATCATCATGGTCGTGATGCGGTTGGACAGCCATGTCTCCAGGCTACCCAACGTCGCTGACGGTTTCCGGCGCAACGTGGCCTCGGCCACTCCAACAGATGTCTTGTTAGACCACGCCCGTTAGATCAACGTGGACAACCGGCAGCGTTTGATGTGGCGAACCGGTCCCAGCAGCGAGAACACCGCCCCGTCAGGATCGACGACAACCGCTTGGCGGCCGACCGGAAGATCATAGGGTTCGCTCATGACCACTCCGCCAAACCGGGTGGCGGCGTGAGCCATAACGTCGGTGTCGATCACCGAGAACGAGGGGCACCAGGAGGCCGGGATGTCGGCGATTGCCGAACGTACCGCTCCACCCACCGGTCCAAGAGCGGTACCAAACACCAGGTAGGAGTCGAACGTGCCGTCTGCCCGCATACCCACCGGCTGCTCGGTGACGGTCCAGTCAAACACCGATCGATAGAAGCGGGCCGCACCCTCCAGATCCGGGGTTTCCAGATCGAGCCAAGTCAGCGAACCCACGCTGTGCAGATTGCTGGAACCTGACGAATCTCGAGGCTGCCACAGTGACAGTACAGCGTCGAACGGGTCGGCGATGGTGGCGACCGTGGCCATACTGCCGCGCTCGGTCGGCCCGGTCAGAACTTGCCCTCCAACCAGCTCGACTCGACGCAGGGTGGCCTCCAGATCGACGACATGAACAAACGGCTCCCACTTGGCAGGCAGTTTCATGTCGTGAAAGCGTCCGTCACGTTCGTGGATCTCGGCTGACGGCTGACCCTCCAGAACAGCCATCGACGTTGTTTGCGTTTCTTCCCAGTCGGGCTGATCGGCTCCAGATGTGGCACGAATACTGAAACGATCGCGGAAGCGCCATCCAAAGAGATCTCGATAAAACGCCCGAGATCGACTGACTTCGGGAGTCTCCAGATCCACCCAATTCGGGCTTCCGTGTACCAGAAACTGGCTAGACGCCGTCGGCGAAACGATCGTCATTTGTTCTCCTAAATTTTGCGGCGGTTAACCCTGTTCCCCAAGGGTTGCGGGACAACATAGACCAACTTGCTTCATCCGTAAACAGGTTCTAGAACATTGTTTGCCTTCTAGGCATTTTTGCTCATACGTGCTTCAGGATCCGCTAAGTTTCGGCCCTCCGACTCCAACGGTGTGAGAGGATGGGCTCATGGATATCGCCACCATGAACACCACCAAAGGAGCGTTGATTCGCTACTACAACGTTGCCCACGAGGCAGTCTTGTGGAAACTCGATGGTCTCAGCGAATACGACCTCCGCCGGCCGATGACGCCAACGGGAACCAATCTTCTGGGACTTGTCAAGCACCTGGCGATGGTCGAGGCGGGCTACTTCGGCGTCACCTTCGCACGCCCCGACGTTGTCTCCTTTCCCGAAGGCGAAGGGACCAACGCCGACATGTACGCCACCGTCGACGAATCGAGCGCAGACATTATCGCCTCGTTTCAGGAGGTCTGGACCACCGCCCAAGCAACCATCGACGAGCTGAACTTGGACTCAGAAGGTCACGTCCCCTGGTGGGGGGAAGCGGGCAATCCGGTCACGCTGGCTCGCATCATGGTTCACGTCACCACCGAGATCTATCGCCACCTGGGCCACATGGACATCGCCCGGGAGACCATCGACGGTGCCACCGGCATGCGCGACGGGGCGGAGAACATGCCCGAACTGGGCGATCAGGATTGGCTGGCATACCGGGAGAAGCTCGAATCGATTGCCGCTGAGGCCCAGAACCGGACGAACGATGAGCGATAGATCTTCTGGATCGCTACTGCCAGGGATTACCTGACAGATACTTCCACCCGGCATCGGGGAGCAGCACAACAGCGGTACCGCCGTTGGTCGACAGCTCACGCTGAGCGGCCTCGATGATCGCCCCCGATGAGGTCCCGACGAAGTGGCCTTCCAACTTCATGGTTTCAGCCACTTTGGCTTCGGCTTCAGCCCGGCCGATGACGTAGCGGTCCTTCACCAATCCCAAGTCGGCCACCGGCGGCTGGAACGGGTCCTGCTGATTGCGCATTCCACCAATGGTGTCGGACAGGTCTTCCTCCACCGAGTGCACGGCTAGATCCGACCAGTGCTTACGCAAGCCCCGGCTGTTGCCGGTAATCGTGCCACCGGTGCCGTAGGCACATAGAAAGTGGTCGGGCGGGGTGGCCAGCGGCCAATCCCGGATAATCTCCAGTGCGGTACCGAACTCATGGGAGTCCGGGTTGGCCGGGTTGCCGTACTGGTAGCACATGTGACCTTCGCCGGCCGCCACCAGCTCTCTGGCATAGGCGATGGCATCGTTGGGCCCACCCTCGACGTTGATCAGATTGGCCCCGTAGGCCCGCAACAGCTGGCGGCGTTCTTCCGATGCGCTGGTCGGCAAGCAGATGTGCATTGGGTTGCCTTCAAGCAACGCCACCCGGGCCAGGCCAATTCCAGTGTTTCCGGAGGTGGCCTCGATTAGCGGTTCGCCCTTGCCGAACTTGCCCTGAGCCCGATCCTCATGAAACATCCGCCACGCCGGGCGGTCCTTCACCGACCCCGTCGGGTTGTGCCACTCCAGCTTGGCGAACAGCCTGGTGCCTGCCGGCGCCATGTTGCGTAGTTCGACGAGCGGGGTGTTGCCGGGTTCCATCGGGCGGGCTCCAGTGTTGAGGCTTCAACACCTTAAACCCTACTAAGTCGATCAACTATTCCGATTTTCGTGTGACCAATGGCAAAGTCTGCGGCTGGCTGTCAACAAATGACCAAATCGAGTCGACATAGCACCCTGCATTCGCGGCTCGCACTGTGCACGCTGGTCTAAGGGCTCTCTCACACTGTTCGATGTTCCCCTGAGCAGTGAGCAGGAGATCAGCCAAGTCTCAAACTAGGAGTTACAACTATGGATGCAGAAAGCCAAGCATCGCTGGACACCGTTATGGCCTTCATGGGGGCCATGGGCGGCGGTGACATGGAGACACTGACCGACCTGATGGCCGACGACATGGTCTGGCACAACGAAGGTGACAAGGCCATGCCCTGGATCGGACCATGGCAGGGCAAGCAGGCCATCCTCGACTTCCTCGGGGTGTTCTCTTCGAATCTCCAGACAACCCTCTGGGAGAACGAGGATGTCATAGCCTCCGGCGACACCGTCGCCATCTTCGGCAAGATGGACGGCACAACGACCCAAAGCGGCGCCCAGATCGGCGAGTTCACGTTCGCCCTACGGGCCAAAGTGCGGGACGGAAAGCTGGTTCTTTGGAACTGGTTCGAAGACAGCTACGCCGTCAGCAAGGCGTACCACGGCGGATAGTTGACTCGATGGTCCGGCGGCACAACCGCCGGACCACAACCGCCTCCGGTGAACCGCTCAACGCGATCGATCTCCAGGGCACCCGTCCCAGCAGGAGAGTTCGCCGGAGGCGAACTCGTGAAGGTTCGCCTCCGGCGAACCACTCAACGCGATCGATCTCCAGGGCACCCGTCCCAGCAGGAGAGTTCGCCGGAGGCGAACTCGTGAAGGTTCGCCTCCGGCGAACCGACTTACACGTCGAGAGTGTTCTCCCGCTCCCACTGGGAGAAGTGGGCGGTGAATCGGTTCCACTCGTCGTTCTTCAGCTTCAGGTAGGCGCCGGCAAACTCCTGACCGAGCGCCTCTTTCAACACCTTGTCCTTGTCAAACGCCCGCAGGGCGTCCAGCAGGTTGAGAGGCAGCTTCTTGGCCCCCCGAGCCTTGTTGGACTCGGTGTACATGTTGATATCGAGACGTTTACCCGGATCCGAGCCCTTGTCAACGCCGTCAAGCCCGGCAGCGATGATGGCCGCCTGAAGTAGATACGGGTTGGTCGCCCCATCGGCCAGACGCAGCTCGAACCGTCCGGCGTCGGGTACTCGGACCATGTGGGTGCGGTTGTTGCCGGACCATGTGGCGGTGTTGGGTGACCACGTGGCGCCCGACAGGGTGACTGGAGCGTTGAGCCGCTTATAGGAGTTGACCGTGGGGTTGGTCAACGCCGTCATACCTTCAGCGTGACCGATGATCCCGCCCAGGAAGTTGTAGGCCAGCGCTGACAGGCCCATCTCGTCCGAGCTATCGGCGAACTTGTTGGTCTTACCGGCGGCGTCCCAGCCGGAGATGTGGGCGTGACAGCCGTTGCCGGTGAGCCCCTCCATCGGCTTGGGCATGAACGTGGCCCGCAGCCCGTTCTGTTCGGCGATCGACTTGACCATGAACTTGAAGAACGAGTGCTTGTCGGCGGTGGCCAAGACGTCGTCGTACTCCCAGTTCATCTCGAACTGGCCGTTAGCGTCTTCGTGATCGTTCTGATACGGCCCCCAGCCAAGACCCAGCATGTTGTCGCAAATGGCGGCGATCACGTCGTAACGGCGCATGACCGCCGACTGGTCATAACAAGGCTTCTCGGCCACATCAAGCGGATCCGACAGCTCGGTTCCTTCAGGGTTCAGCAGGAAGAATTCGGCTTCCACCCCGGTCTTGATCCGCAGCCCGGCATCGTCGGCGGCGGCGATCAGCTTGCGCAGCACGTTGCGAGGGGCTTGGGCCACCTCGTCGCCTTCCATCACCGGGTTGGCCGGTACCCATGCCACCTCCGGTTTCCACGGCAACTGGATGACGGCGTCACCGTCGGGCACGGCCAGCATGTCGGGGTCGGCCGGGCTCATGTCCAGCCAGGCTGCGAATCCGGCGAACCCGGCGCCATCTTCTTGCATTTGACCGATGGCGGCAGCCGGAACCAGCTTGGCCCGCTGACTGCCGAACAGGTCGGTGAACGACACCATGAAGTATTTGACGTCGTTGTCTTTGGCGAACTTCGCTAGATCAGTAGCCATACGGCTCCCCCTGACAGCTCATGCCGGGCGGACTGGTTCCGCCGGTCTCCCGGCGCTGATGGTAGCTGAGGGTGCTGGCCGGGTCGAACTTCAGTTAGTCACGATTCCGATGTTGGAAGATCAGCGTGCCTCTGCGTCCCACACGGTCAAGGAGTCGGCGATGTCTTCAGTCGCTGCACCCAACAACTCTGCCACGAGGTCGGCGCCTGTACGGCCATCAATTTGCGCAATGAACGAAATCGGTTCTTGAACCGGCTTGCCCTTTCGCTGCAGTAGACGGAGCCGAAGTACCTCGGCCTGAAAGTCGAGATCAAACATGATGAACGGTCGAGACCCCTCCGCCGTCGCCACGAACAGCTTCGCCTGCCAACTTCCACCCAGACGGTGGCTTGGTTCAATCCGATTGTCATGTCCCAGGCTGCTGGCAAAACGCTCCAATTGGCTGGACACCTCGTCAATTAGCTGGTCCTGCTGATTGAGTTCGACCACACGGTAACTACGACGGGTAGCAATGTCATCGAGAACTGCGCCGACGGCATCAACTTCGGCTTTGGGCGGCTTCGCTCCCAGAGCCCCGAACGGAATCGCCCAACGGTCCTCGCCGTAGGGAAGAATTTGGCTGCCTGAGTAGAACACGAACCCTCGGTGGAATCGATCCGGATATCTGTCACGAAATGCATCGATGCCACGAAAGTCCGACAACGAAACTTGCTCCGTGCTCTTGACTTCGATACAGACAACTTGTCCGTCTGTCGACTCGACAACCAGGTCGACTTCATCCCTCTGCCTATGTCGCCAGTGAAACAGATCAGGAGGATGTTCAAACCACATGCTCTGGCGGGCCATTTCGGTCACTACGAGTGTCTCAGCCAATCGACCCAGTTCTTCTTGAGAGCCGGCAGGGTTCATGCGACCAAGACCGCACGCTGTTCCGGCATCGAAGAAGTGGATCTTGGGCTTGGCCGTTTCGGCTTTGTCTCTTGTCGGCCGCCAAGCGCGAAGACGGTGAATCAGGAGCGCCTCTTCCAGGTGGGCAAGATATTCATCTGCGGTGCTCCGAGCAATCTCGATCTTGGTGGCGGACTCAGCAACATTCACCAAGGTCGATGTGCGCCCGGCAAGGTAGCGGCCGAGCGACGTTAGGTTTTGCACATTGCGACTCTCGAACGCTTGAAGGTTGGTCACCGATGTCAAATAGCTCTCCAACCGGCCCCGCTGCTCTTCAACCGTCAGATCGATCAAGCCCGGAAGCCCGGACTGTTGCAGCGAAGAGATGAGAGCCGACCGGGGCATCGGCGTCTCAACCTCGATCTCAATGGGGTTCGCATCGAAGAGTTGGCTCAGCAGGTGTACTGGTTGGCCGCCGCGCTCGGCCATAGTCAGCGGGCCCAGCACCAACGGCGTGCCGGTTCTACCGGCGAGAGGATCGCTTCCGCCTAGGGCGTTCCGGCGCAACCGGGTTGACCCGGTAAGTAGGAATTGCCCTGGTCCCGGGTTGGCATCGATCCGTTCTTTTATCGCCACCGTGATCTCTTCGAACAGCTGAACCTCATCGATGGCCGTGCAGGCCGGGAGGCTGGCAACATAGTCACGAGGCGCCGCCTCGGCTGCGGCCCGTTCGGCCGGGTCGGCGAACGACCGAATCTCTCGAATCCAGCCTTTCGACCGACCTCGCTCCAAGAGGCTGGTCTTTCCCGTGGCTCGTGCACCCTCCAACACCACGATGCGATCCGCTGACAAGCGGCGTTCAACCTGATGTTCGAGCCCTCGCTCCAGATATGGAGTCACGAATTTATGATACTAGAGACTACATTTTTTTGCTAGATATACTTACTCTCTACTGCCACCCCTCAACAGTAGCGAAACGAGCTTCAGTCGAGCAGGCCGATGCCAGATGCTGGATTGATGGGAGCCGACGCTCGACGCTCGACGCCCGATACCGAAACATTCGAGTTGGAAGTGACCGGCCCGCCGCAGGGGCGACAGTGGACATGATTGCGCTGCAGAATCTGGCCCCATCGTTGGTGGTGGCCACAAGCTGAGCTTTGGAGCAAGCGCCGCCATGATCGACCTGGGGTCGACTTTCTCCTGCCGGCGCCGAGCGTTACTGTCGTTGAGTAATGAGTCTTTCATCTGACACGGCGAACAGCAGCGCAGAATCGGTTTCGGAGTTGCGGAACGCCGACGTGATCGTTATCGGCGCCGGGTTATCGGGCATCGGGGCGGGGTACCACCTGCAAGCCGAGTGCCCAGACCGTTCCTACCTGATCCTCGAGGCCCGCTCAACGCTGGGCGGGACGTGGGATCTGTTCCGCTATCCGGGCATTCGCTCCGACAGCGACATGTACACCATGGGCTACGAGTTCAAACCGTGGACGGAAGAAACCGCCATTTCCTCCGGGCCGCTGATCCTCGACTACCTGACCGAGACGGCGTCGGAGTACGGCATCGCCGAGCGCATTCACTACAACCGACGGATGACGTCGGCAGCGTGGTCGAGCAACGAACGACAGTGGACGCTGACCGTTGAGGTAACGGATGGTTCCGACGACTCCGGCGGCGCAGCGGTGAGCACCGAGACCTACACCTGCTCATTCCTATTTATGTGTTCCGGCTACTACAGCTACAAAGGTGGCTACCGGCCGGACTTCGAGGGTGAAGAGTCGTTCGACGGTCAGATCATCCACCCCCAGGAATGGCCGAACGATCTCGACTACCGCAACAAGAAGGTTGCCATCATCGGTTCGGGAGCCACCGCCATGACCCTGGTCCCGGCCATGGCCGCCGATGCTGCTCACGTCACCATGGTTCAGCGATCTCCGACCTTTGTGGTGTCGCGCCCGTCGATCTCCCCTATCGCCCGGGTACTCAGCAAGGTTCTGCCGGAGACAACGGTGGCACGCTTCATGCGATGGCGAGCCATCAAGTTGGGCGCCGCCTTCTACCGGATGACCCGCAACAAGCCGGATAAGGCCCGCAAGATGTTGATGAAAGGCATCCGCCAGGGCATGCCCGATGTCGACGTCGACACCCACTTCTCGCCGACCTACAACCCCTGGGACCAGCGGTTGTGCCTGATCCCCGACGGTGACCTGTTCAAGGCCATCAACTCCGGCGCCGCTTCGGTGGTGACCGACACCATTGATCGGTTCACTCCCAACGGCATCCGAATGTCTTCCGGCGAGACGGTGGAGGCTGACATCATCATCACCGCCACCGGACTGCAACTGGTGACACTGGGTGAAGCCGACTTTGTTGTGGACGGTAACCCGGTGGACTTCTCCCAATCGTGGACCTACAAGGGACTGGCCTACTCCGACATTCCCAATATGGCTTCGGTGTTCGGCTACGTGAACGCCTCATGGACGTTGCGTTCGGACATGATCACCAAATACTTCTGCCGTCTGCTGAACCACATGGCGGCCATGGGAGCCGACGTGGTGGCGCCAAGGCTGCGGCCGTCCGATGCCGACATGGAGCGCCGTCCATACATCGACGACTTCTCAGCCGGCTACATGCAACGGGTCATGCCGCTGCTGCCAAAGCAGGGTGAGCGGGAGCCGTGGCTCAACACCCAGAGCTACCAGCGGGACCTCGACTTCATCGACGGCGCCGAGATCGCCGACGACGTACTGGTCTTCGAACGCAAGTCGGCCATGGCCACCCAGGCCGGTTGATAACGGACTTGCAGCAGCTCACTGACTTCGCGTCCACCAAGACCGGACGTGACTGCGAGGGGGCGTTCAACCTAGTAGCGAATTGCTGTCCGACGAGCCGGGGCCGATTGCTACCAGCCGTCGGGGTTGAGCCCGGGAATCCAGTCGGTGCCGGCCAGGGGAACCTTGGCCATGGCCGCCGCCTCGATGGTGAGGGCACACAGATCTTCCGGCTCAAGGTTTCGCAGGTGGTTCTTGCCACAGGCTCGGGCGATGGTCTGAGCCTCCAGCGTCATCACCTTCAAGAAGTTGCGCAGGCGACGACCACCCTCGACCGGATCAAGCCGGGACGCCAACTCCGGGTCCTGAGTGGTGATGCCGGCCGGATCATTGCCCTCATGCCAGTCATCGTAGGCGTCGGCGGTGGTACCCAACGCCTGGTAGTCCTCTTCCCACCGGGGGTCGTTGTCGCCGATGGCGATCAGGGCCGCCGTGCCGATGCTCACCGCGTCAGCACCAAGGGCCATGGCTTTGGCCACATCGGCCCCGGAGCGAATACCGCCCGAAAGAATCAGCTGCACTTTGCGGTGCACGCCCAGGTCCTGCAAGGCTCGAACCGCCGGGCGAATGCAGGCCAACGTCGGCTGGCCAACATGTTCGATGAACACGTCCTGGGTGGCGGCCGTACCGCCCTGCATGCCGTCGAGCACCACCACGTCAGCCCCGGCCTTGATAGCCAGAGTGGTGTCGAAGTACGGGCGGGCGCCGCCGACTTTCACGTAGATCGGCTTCTCCCAGCCAGTGATCTCCCGCAGCTCCAGGATCTTGATTTCCAGATCGTCAGGGCCGGTCCAATCCGGGTGGCGACAGGCGGATCGCTGATCGATACCAGCCGGCAGGGTCCGCATTCCGGCCACCCGCTCGGAGATCTTCTGACCCAGCAACATGCCACCACCGCCGGGCTTGGCTCCCTGACCGACCACCACCTCGATGGCTTCGGCCCGGCGTAGATCATCGGGGTTCATGCCGTAGCGTGACGGCAGATACTGGTACACCAGTTTGTCCGAGTGCTCCCGCTCCTCATCGGTCATGCCACCGTCGCCGGTGGTGGTCGATGTGCCAGCGGCCGACGCTCCCCGGCCGAGCGACTCTTTGGCCTGGCCCGACAGTGAACCGAAACTCATACCGGCAATGGTGATGGGGATGTCCAGGTGCAACGGCTTCGAAGCATGACGATCACCCAACACCACGTCGGTGTCGCACCGTTCCCGGTAACCCTCCAGCGGGTAGCGGGACATCGACGCCCCCAGGAATAGCAAGTCGTCGAAGTGGGGTAGCTTTCGCTTGGCCCCGGCACCCCGAATGTCGTAGATTCCGGTGGCCGCAGCCCGGCGAATCTCGGAGTTGACTTCCGGGGTGAAGGTGGCGCTGTAGCGAGGTTTGGTGCGTGGTAGATCAGATTGGGTAGCAGGTTGTTCGGACATCAGTAGGCCCCGGCGTTGTCAACATCAAAGTGGTACAAGCTGCGGGCCGAACCGTAGCGGGTGAACTCGGCCGGGTCGGCGTCGGCGTCGGCCCTCTTCAACAACTCGGTCAACTCCTCGATGTGCTCGGGTCGCATCTCCTTCTCGACACAGTCGGCTCCCAGCGAAGCAACCGTGCCTCGCACATAGATCCGGGCTTCATACAGCGAATCGCCGAGGGCGTCACCGGCATCGCCCAACACCACCAGCCGTCCGGCCTGAGCCATGAAGGCCGACATGTGGCCGATGTTGCCGTGCACCACGATGTCGATGCCTTTCATCGAAATCCCACAGCGGGACGAGGCGTTGCCCTTGATGTCCAACAAGCCGCCGTGAGCGGTGGCTCCGGCGTACTGGCTTGCGTTGCCGGTCACGGTGACCGATCCCGACATCATGTTCTCAGCCACACCGGGGCCGACCGACCCTTCAACCGTGATGTCGGCCTCTTTGTTCATTCCGGCGCAGTAGTAGCCGGTTGAGCCTTTCACCGTGACCGACAGCGGGCCGTTCAAGCCGACGGCGATGGCGTGGGACCCCAGGGGATTCACGATTTCGTAGTCGCCGTCGGCAACCGAGTCGGCCGCCGCCGTCTGCAACACGGCATTGACCGACCGCAGACCGTGGGCCTGCAAATCAAGCGTGGGCATACTCGGTCGCCTCCTGCGCACTCATCCCCGATCGGTCCCAGAAGTACACGGTGGCCGGCTCCGGTTCCCACACCCGGGCCGACGCAATATCGGGTAGACCGACCAGGGCCCGATACTCGGACCCGAAGGCCACGTACTGGTCTGTTTCGGCCAGCACTGCCGGTTTGCAGGCAATCGGATCCCGCAGCACGCCGAAGCCGTCGGCTGTGCCGACGACGAAGGTGTAGAACCCGTCGAGGTCGTCGATGGAGGCCTGCAACGCTTCGCCCAGGGTGTCACCTTGAGCCATGCGATGGGTGAGATAGGCGGCCGCTACCTCGGTGTCGTTCTCGGTCTCGACTGTTACGCCATGGTGGGCCAGTTCCCGACGCAGACTGTTGTGGTTGGACAGCGAACCGTTGTGCACCAGGCACTGATCGGGCCCGGTGTTGAACGGGTGGGCGCCGTTGGTGGTCACCGCGCTTTCGGTGGCCATGCGGGTGTGGCCGATGCCATGGGTTCCCGTCATGGCCGACAGGTCAAATCGGTCGGCCACCTCACCCGGCAGGCCAACCTCTTTGTAGATCTCAATGCTCTGGCCGAAACTCATCACCCGGATGCCGGGTCGAACCCGGGCCAACGCCGATCGAAGTGGCATCAGGGAGTCGCGATCACGAGTGAGCGAACCGTCTACTCGCAGAACGGCGTGTGTGTCGTTGACGCTCACCTCAAGCGGTGAACCCAACGCATCGGCCAGGTCCGCAGCCAAACCATCAAAGTCAGCGATCGGATCGTCCGACTGGACGGTGACCTTGCCCGGACCAGCGTCAGCGTCGCCACTCCCGCCAATGGCGGAGTAGATGGCAATACCGGCGCTGTCCGGGCCACGGTCACTCATGGTGATCAACATGTCGGTCAACAGAGCACCAAGCTCAGAAGCCAGACGTTGATCTTTCAGATAGAGCCCCACAATGCCGCACATCGAGGCTTCATTGTAGGAACGACTAGGGCGCCGGTCTAATCTCTCACCGGCGAATCATCGAGCGAGTCCTACGGACAGTAGGTGGCACCCTTGTGGTGGCCGGGCACATGGCCGTCGCCACCAACGTGACCGTTCTTGGCCTTAGTTGAATGATTGTCACCGAATCCACAATCCTTACCATGAGCCGGAGCATGATCCGGCGGGGCCTCAGCCAGAGCGGCGTAGCCCCCAACCATGGTTAGGGCAGCGGTCAGAGCGGCGGCGGAAACAAGACGTTTCACAGTCGATTTCACGGTGGAATCTCCTTTACAAGAGGTACGGCGGTACCCACGCAGGCAAGATGCTAGTGGGATCTTTGCCGTTGGCCACCCATGTTGTCAAAACTGCAGCCATCAACTGTTGTCGACAATCGACCGTCAAACATCGTCAGACCAAACCGACGTTGGCCCGTTCAAGGCCACCGACATGGTCCAACACCCGGTCGTCCATAACCCGGCGCCACAGTGGCGGCATCCAGGCCAGAGGAATCATGGCCGCGTAGCCTGCCGGAAGTTGGGGAGCCTCATCGAAGTGGCGTAACGCCTGATAGGGGGTCTGTGGGTTGGCGTGATGATCGGCGTGGCGTTGCAGTTGGTACAACAGCAGGTTGGTGACTGTCTGATTGCTGTTCCACGAATGCTGCGGGCCACACGGTTCGTAGCGCCCGTCCTCGTTCTTTGCTCTCAGCAGTCCGTAGTGCTCCAGGTAGTTGACCGTTTCAAGCAGGGCGATAGCCATACCAGCTTGGATGACGGCCAGCACCAAGCCGGGCAGTCCTCCCAGTGCTAACAGCGCAGCCCACATCACGAAGGTAAGGCCAGCGGCTCGAACGAGTTCGTTGGACCCGGACCAAAATGGCCGCCCCAGAGCAGACAGCCGACGCTGTTCGAGACGCCAGGCCGAAGCGGCCGAACCAATCAGCGTTCGAGGCAGAAACGCATAGACGCTCTCCCCCAGTCGAGACGATGCCGGATCCTCCGGAGTGGCAACATTGCGATGGTGACCCCGGTTGTGCTCAACAAAGAAATGACCGTAGGCCACCGATGCAAGCGCCAGGCGAGCAGCCCACCGCTCCCGGCTTGGCTGTTTGTGACCCAACTCGTGAGCGGCGTTGATCCCAGTACCTCCGGCCACGCCGACAGTCAGACCGAAGCCCAACAGCTCCCACCAAGCCAAGCCGGCAGACCCCACGAAAAAGGCCGCCCACCCAAGTAGTAGAAGCTGAAGTGGAACGTAGGCCAGAACCAGAACCCGGAAGAATGGATCGGCTGTCAGATCGGCCAACGCATCGTCGTCAGGGTTGGAGCTGTCGCTACCCGCAATTAGGTCAAGCAGCGGCACCAGCCCGAAAACGAAGGCCGGCCCCAGGAACATCCAGGCGCCGAGACCGGTCACCCCGCGCAGCGCTACCGCGGCGACCGGCAGGAGCAGCGGCACCAAACCCAGCAACCAACGAGTCCGCGACCACGAAAAAGACCACATGAAGCTGACGCTACGTTTCACACTCCGTCGGTGTCAAACCGCATCGAGCCGAACGGGAACTGAGCAGCACTCAGCGATACACGCCTCGACGACCGGCCTTGAGATCTTCGATCACGTCGTTGTACTGCTGGTTGGCCATCACCGGAACCTGGTCAAGGGCGACAAAGCGTAGGGCCAGCGTCTCTTCGGGATCGGCCGACTCGTCCAGCTCGCCCGGATTGTCGGCTCGACAAACAAAGAAGATGCCAATGGGCTGTGACCGGTCGCCATTAGGGTAGGTGTGCTGGTACTTGGTGTAAATCCCAAGTAGGTAGTCCACGGTCACTGTCAGCCCGGTCTCTTCTTTCAGCTCGCGAACAAGTGCCTCCTCGACCGACTCCCCGAGCTCCATGGCACCGCCCGGCAGACCCCACTGGCCGTCATCGGCCCTGTGCTGCAACAGCAGGCGACCTCGGTTGTCGAACACGCATCCGACGGCGAAGTTCATGAAGACCAGGTCGGTCCCGACCCGCTGACGAATCCAGGTGATGTAGTCGGCGCTTTCAGGCGTGGCCACTGACCGACCTTAGTGACCGGCCGAGCCCTCAAGGAGCTCGGCCAAAACGTCGGCGTCGAAACCCGGCGCTTGGGCGGCGTCGATGATGCGACGTTCGGCGGTGGCGATGTCGGCGGCCGCCGTCGGAATTTGCCGAGCAACTTCGGCCGGAACGATCACCGCTCCGTGGCGGTCGGCGTGGATCAGATCATCGTGGCGAACCGTCATGCCGTGCACGGTGACCGGGCCACCGTGTTCCACCACATGGACCCAGGCGTGCGATGGTCCGGCCATACCGGCCAGCATCTGGAACCCGGCGGCGCAATCGTCGAGATCACGAATCGAACCGTTGGTCACGACACCGGCAACACCCAATCCTTGATGGATGTTGGTGTTGACTTCGCCCCACCATGCGCCGTATCCCGGCACCGCGTCCAGATCCTCCAGCACCACAACCGTCGGCAAGTCGCCGGTGGACTCCCCCACATAGTGGTAGTAGACCACCCGGGCCGCAGTGTCCCCGGCGGAGTCGCGACCGGACGGATGCATGGCCCGAATGGTGGCGGTGCGGGCGTATCCGACAATCGGGGGAAGCTCCGGGCGCGGGCAGAAGAAGGGCTCAACGCTGTAGCCGCCACCTCGTCGGTCGGGGGCCACCACTTCCAAGGCGTTGCACACGGTGGGGGTGTCGAGCGCTCGCAGCGCGTCCAGGTCGGCAGGGGTCAGAGGCTCAGCCATAACCCGACACTAGTTGCCGGTACGAGATTTTCTGTCAACCGCTGACAGGATCGACAACCGACCGGTGTCTACTTCTCACGAAACCGCCACAGGGCCGGCAGCCCAAGTGCCATCGGAGGTGCACCATCGTGGACAGAGCATCAACATATTCATCAACATATTCAGCGCTGTACCGAGCAGTGGTACTCACCGCCGCGGTGGCCTTGGGCCTGACTCTGCTGGC
>JAHDFR010000055.1:4188-10864 GCA_020628065.1 Acidimicrobiales bacterium | reverse complement strand
TTGGAGTCGGAGATTGTCCCGGCCGACGAGGCGGCGGCCATAAGCGGTTTGGCGTTGGTCAATGTCGGCACCGGTACCTGTGTGACCCTTGAGGGCCCAAGGCAAGAGCAGCCCGGCGAACAGCTACTCACCCAACAAGACTGCGTCGGCTCGCCGGAGCAGACTTGGATGTTTGATGATCAGGGACGGCTACGCAACAGCACCGAGCTGGACGACCTGGTTGAGTCGTGTGTGACCATGCCCGATCTCGACGCTCAACCGGTTGTGGTTACGCAAATGGTATGTGATGGCAGCGACCGGCAAGCGTGGTTGGCTCAGGCCCTGGGCGACGGCACATTTGTCATTCAAAGCGTCAGCGACCCTGCACTCTGCATCGACGGTTTCAGCCAAGACGGAGTCACGCTGACCGCGACACCTTGCCAAACCGAATCCGGAGGCACGCCCGGTCAGGCCTTCGACTTGGTCTCACTGGACACACCGACCGGAGAAGCGCTGATTGCCGACGATCCCGCCGTTGCCGATGCTGCCGTCGACGTCGCCACCGAAGACCCGTTTGCTGACGGCCCGCTCAGCGACGAGCCATCAACTGAAGAAATGCTGCTGGACGGCGCACCCGTTGAAGAGACGCCGGTCGATGCTGCGATATCAGGCAACAGCTTCGTGACTCTGGCCGATTTGGAAGGCCGAGTAGTCAAGATCCTCGATCACGAGCGTGGAGCCCCGGCACTACTCGTTCGAAACGGCGTACTGCTGCACATACCATCGGCCGACGACTACTGGCGTTGCCTTGAAACCAGCAAGGAACAGACGGGGCTTGACGTCGTTCACCTTCTGGCGGCCGAGGTGGCCGCCACCGACTGGCCGATCGACTGGCGCTACCAGGAACGGTGCCCGGGAGCTGTGAGTCGAATCAGTCCCACCTCGTTCGAAGATCGGGGGCGGTAGAACCAGCAAGGTCTCTTCGGATACCGAGGTGTCTTCGGATACCACTGCGCTATTGGCATGCCACTCACCGCACCCGCCCCGGAGTGGGTCGGGCGCACAGTCCGCTCGGAGCCAACCCTCTGACCGGCTCGGAGCATCCTTTTCCTCCAGCTGTGCGTCCGACCCCAGGTCGACAGACTAACCGGCGGCGACTATACGGTCCCAAGACGACACCAGCTCGTGGACACCCACAAACATGGCTTTCACCTCATCCCGGGAGTCAGCACTCACCGCCGCCGCCAGCAATCCGAGGACCGCAGCTTGAAGAACGCTGGCCCGACTGGCAACCAGGTCAGTATCGGTTTCGGAACGACCGATGGCCGCCGCCAATCCGTTGAAGACTTTCGTTCTGAAGGCCCGTACTCGATCCACCACAACGTCGTCATCCGGGCGGTCGTTCATCAAGTTGACCATGAGGCAGCCGTGGTATCCGCTGCCCTCCATCCAGGCATCGAGTTTGTCGAGAAAGACTCTGATGGCCCGGTAGCCGTCACCGTCCTCAACCAACACGGCGAACAGCTCCCGGTCAACCGTGGCCTCATATTTGTCCATGGCCCGTAGCAGCAGGTCGGACTTGGAACCGAAGGCATTCTGAATGCTGGGCTGCCGCATGTTGAGCGCAGCCTCAAGATCCCGGGTGGTGGTGTGTCGGTATCCGAACTGCCAGAAGAGAGCAATTGCGGCGTCGAGGGCTTCATCCTCATCGAACAGCCTTGGTCGACCACGAGGGCCCGCCGCTTTCTCCTCCATATCCACAAAGCGTAGTACCCGGTCGCTTCGAGGTTTGGTCGGCCAACACATTGTGTGCTCCGCCCGTTGACGATTCGATCAATGAAACCGTCATCGCTTAGGGTCGACACATGGAAATCGACTTGATGACGGGCGGCAGAACCTGGGCCGAGAACGCCGAACTGGCCCGTCTGCTCGAAGGGGCCGGGTTCTCCGGCATGCTCTACACCGAGACCAGTCAGGTCCCGTGGATGCAGATCGCCGCTGCGTCGATGGCGGCACCCAACCTGTACTTCACCACCGGCATAGCCGTGGCGTTCCCTCGCAGTCCGATGGTGACGGCCGCCGTGGCCTATGAGCTGGCCGACAACACCGGCGGGCGCTTCCGTCTCGGTCTTGGCAGCCAGGTTCGAGCCCACATCGAGCGACGCTACGGGTCGGAGTTCGCCAAACCCGCTGCCCGGCTGAGGGACTACATCGGCGCGGTCAAAGCCTGCTGGGCCGCCTTCAACGGCGAGGAAAAACTGGCCCACGACGGTGAGTTCTACCAGCTCAGCCTGCTACCGAGAGACTGGTCGCCACCCAAGCACGACCATCGCATGTACGTCGACATTTCAGCCGTTGGTCCGATGATGACCAAGATGGCGGGCGAAGCAGCCGACGGCGTTCACGTACACCCCCTGCACTCGATGCCGTATATAGAGAACCGTCTGCTGCCGGGGCTGGCCGAAGGGGCGGCAGCTGCGAATCGCAGTACCGACGACATCGACCTGATCATTCCCGTGTTCGCCTGCCCCGGCGACTCACCGGAGGAGCGACAGGCCTACACCGATCGAGCCCGACGCCAAATCGCCTTCTACGGGTCAACCCCCAACTATTCGTTCCAATTCGACGATCTCGGGTTTGAAGGGACCACCGGCCGTATCAGAGACAAGATGAAGGCGGGCGACATCGACGGCATGGCCGGACTGATCACAGACGAGATGCTGGACCACTACGCTCTGGTGGCACCGTGGGATGACATGGCCGACCGACTGTTGGATCGATATCGCAACACCGCGGCCCGGGTCGTCATGTACCTGGGCGAGGAGCAGATGCGCTCCGATCCCGACCATCTGGCGAAGTGGGGCGAAGTGGCCACCGCCGTCCGAAACGGATAAGTAGACCCGGCCGGCCACCGACCAAGAAGGTCAGGACCAGATCTGGTCGGCGACCTCCACCAGATGACTCAACTTGGCCCACTGCTGGTCTTCGCTCAGCTGGTTGCCTTCAACCGTGCTGGCAAACCCGCACTGCGGGCTGAGGCAAAGCTGCCCCTGGGGCACGTAGGCCGAGGCCTCTGAAACCCGACCGGCCAACTCGTCATAGGTTTCAAGCTCCGGCCGTTTGCTGGTCATCAGGCCGAGCACCACCGTCTTGTCCTCCGGCACAAACCTCAGCGGGGCGAAGTCGCCGGATCGTTCGTCGTCGTACTCGAGGAAGTAGGCGTCGACGTTCAGCTCGTTGAACAACACCTCGGCCACCGGCTCGTACCCGCCTTGAGCGAACCATGTTGATCGGTAGTTTCCCCGGCACAGGTGAACGGCCACAGTCAGATCGTCCGGCCGGTCGGCCAGCGCGGCGTTGATCAACTCGGCGTAGGCATGGGGCAGTTGGTTGGGGTCATCACCGCGATCAACAGCTCCCTGACGCATCACCGGATCACACAGGTAGGCCAGGTTGGTGTCGTCGAGCTGGATGTAGCGGCAGCCGGCCTCATACAGCGCAGCGATTTCGGCTCGATAGCAGGCGGCGAGATCGGCGAAGAACACCTCGAGGTCGGGGTAGGTCTCGATGTCTATTCCGGCCCGCCCCCCTCGGAAGTGCACCATGGTCGGCGATGGAATGCAGACCTTGGGTGTTCTCGACGCCACCGACGAAAGGTACCGGTAGTCATCGACCTGGATGTCCCGCACATGACGTAGCGGACCGACCACGGTCAACTTGGGTGGGGTCATGTGGACGGTGTCGGCCGAGTCCGAGCTCGACGCGATGTTGCCGGTGACGGCCACCCCGTCCAGCTGCTGCAGGAAGTCCAGATGGAACCAACCCCGCCGGAACTCACCGTCGGTTGAGCTTTGGATTCCGGTGGCTTCGAGTCGGCTCACGGCGTCGGCGATGGCCAGGTCCTCTATAGCCCGCAGCTGGTCGCTGTTGATGTCTCCGGCTGCGGCCTGAGCTCGGGCCTCGTGAACACGGGCAGGCCGAAGCAGGCTGCCCACGTGGTCGGCCCGGAATGGTGGGTTGATTTCGTTGGCCATGACCAGTCCCCCTTGACTAGCGATAGCGCCGCCCGCCAATGTGCGTAGGCGGCAAATGAATTGTTCTACTGAATGGTTTCGGTACTTGTCACTCGCATTGTTCGTGACAGGACATGGCCGGTCTCCCACGAGCCTGCCACCTCTTCAAGGTCATCGATCTGCCACTTGCCATTGGTGGTGGCGATATCGGCCTTGGTCCATTCCTGATAGCGAGCCACCTTGTTGCCCAGCACCCAGTAGACCTGGGCGGTGGCTTTGCAGTCTTCGGTGCACAGCCAGGCAATCAGCGGTGAGATGTTGGCCGGGTCCCACTGGTCGAACTCGTCCTCACCGTCCGGGGCGGCGATGCGTTCGCCAAGGCCCGGCGTTGACAGTGTCATGCGGGTGCGGGCGGCCGGGGCCATGGCGTTGACCCGGACCCCGTAGCGACCCAATTCCTGGGCGGCGATGATCGACATGGTGGCGATGCCGGACTTGGCCGCCCCGTAGTTGATCTGACCGACGTTGGAGTGCAGGCCCGAGGTGGACGACGTATTGACGATCGAGGCCCGGACCTCGTGGCCGTCTTTTGACCGTTGACGCCAGTAGGCGGCGGCGTGGCGCATGGTCAACCAGGTGCCTTTAAGGTGCACGTTGATGACGGCGTCGAAGTCTTGCTCCGACATGTTGACCAGCATCTTGTCCCTCAGGTTGCCTGCGTTGTTGACCAGCCCGTGCAGGTCGCCGAAGGTTTCGACTGCGGTGTCGATGATGCGTTTAGCTCCGTCCCAGTCGGCCACCGAATCACCGTTGGCCACTGCTTTGCCTCCGGCAGCCGTTATCTCATTGACCACGTCCTGGGCCGGGCCGGTGCTGGCACCTGACCCGTCCTGTTCACCGCCAAGGTCGTTTACCACCACACTGGCCCCCTCGGACGCCATCAGGAGTGCGTGCTCCCGACCCACTCCCCGACCGGCGCCGGTCACCACGATTACTCGTCCGTCCAGATGTCCCATGTTCTCCCCTGAGTCCGCATCGGCTGCTGTTGAATAGCCTGTGTCTTGGTCGCTGTGTTGAATATTAGGGGTCCAACCGGGCGGTGGCCGTACCGGTGATCACCGGGGTGTCGTCCTGGTTAACGGTGATGACGTTGAAGTCGGCCAACTGTTGACCGTCTTCGGTCCGAATGTCGGTGATCTCGGCGGTACCGGTCAGGGTGTCGCCGGGCCACACCTGGTTGACAAATCGAACCCCGTATTTGGTGAGCCGCCCGTCCCCCACCCAGTCGGTGAGCAGTCGCCCGGTAATACCCATCGACAGCATGCCGTGAGCGAACACGCCCGGGTAGCCGGCGACCTCGCGGGTGAACAGATCGTCGGTGTGTAGAGGGTTGTAGTCACCGGACGCCCCGGCGTACATGACCAACTGAGTTCGCTTGAGGTCTTCCACCAATACTTCGGTGCGGGTGTCACCAACACTCACTGCGCTTGCTTTCAGTGCCATAACTGGTTACCTCCTCAGCCCGTGACCGGCTTCTCGGTGCGGACCCCAACCGAGCGGGCGGTGATGACCAACTCGCCGTTTTGATCGCGGTATTCGGTGATGGCTTCGCTGAACGACAACAACCCGGCCCGCTTGGAGTGTTTCTCCCATGTCTCCCCCGGTTTGACGGTGGCCGTCAACACGTCGCCGGGGTTGATGTGGCGGTGGTACTCGTAATGCTGTTCGGCGTGCAGGCCTGACGCGATGCCACCACCGGAACCTTCGGATTCTCCACCTGACTCTGTGACAGGCTGGATGCCGGTTGGCTTGGCTCCCGAACCCAACCACGGCTCACCGATCTTGGGTCGCAGGCGATAATCCGGATCGAATTGAGCGCCGGCCTGGACAAAAGTCGGTGGAGCAATGATGTCCCCCACCTCGGTGGAAGCAGCGTGCTCGGCGTCGTAGTAGATCGGATTAGCGTCTCCGATGGATCGGGCGAACATCATAATGTGGCCGGCCTCAATCGGGAATCGTTCAACTGGCACGCCAGTACCTCCTACAGTTTCGTGTCAGGCTGCCTGTAGTCCTGAAACAGGTCTTCCCCAGCAACCTACCTTGGCAGCGTCCACGGGGTTGGGCAACTTGGCCGGGAGATGAACGAGACGTCGCTAGTTGTCTTCGATGGCCTTGACGTGGCGGAGCCAAAGACCACCACCGCGGTGAGGGCGAGGGTCGTAGGATCGGTGGCCCAGCATTCGTTGGACCCGCTCCGACTGGTCATCGAGTTCACCTAACTGGAAGTCGAGGGCGGCCGCTTCCTCCGGGGCCAGCCATCCGGCCACCACGCTCACGTGCATGGCTCGTCGCCATCGGTTTTTGGTTCGGTTGGCGCCGCCGCCGTGTTGCACGTTGCCGGAGTAGACCAGAGCGTCACCGGCTTCCAACTCGGCCGCAACCGATTCAGCCTCGGCGTACAACTGCAGTTCAGGATTGCGGTGGCTTCCCGGCACCACCCGGGTTGCCCCCAGCTCTTCGGTCACGGTGTCGAGCCCGATCATGGTGCTGACCGTGACCTCGGGGGTGTTGGGCCAGGTGGCTTTCATGAAGGCCCACCAGTTGTCGGCGTCGTTGTGCAGAACCTGGGCCTTCTCCCCCGGCCCGATGTACATCACCTGGGCGGTGTTCAGCCAGTACGACCC
>JAHDFR010000055.1:1865-4088 GCA_020628065.1 Acidimicrobiales bacterium | reverse complement strand
GTACGAAGCGAGTCACAGAGCTCTGTTACCGATTCGGCAAAGCTTCGGCAGGATCGGGGAGGGTGAAGCCGACCGTCGTTCCACCTCCAGGGCCGTCGCCCAACTCCACTGAGCCACCGTGGGCGTCGACGATCGATTTGACGATGGACAAACCAAGCCCGGACCCCGGCTCCGATCGGGCGGTGTCGGCCCGATAGAAACGGTCGAACACACGCTGACGATCGGCCGGGGAGATGCCGGGCCCTCGGTCGGTGACCGTAAGGCGGCGACCGGCCTCGAGGCTGACAGTCACCGGCTCGCTACCGGGGCTGTATTTGTCGGCGTTGGACAGCAGGTTGGCGATCGCCCGTTCAAGACTGTCCCCATCGCCCCGGACAACAACAGCAGGGGCGACGGTGAGATCGACGGATCGCCCGGTTCGGATGCGGAAGCGTTCAACCGACTCCCGCACAACGTCCGACAGGTCGAGATCCTTCAGGGCCTGAGGCCGGTAGCGGTCAGTGGCCACATCAACAATCTCGTCGACCAACTGGGCCAACTCCCGCAACTCCGACCGAACGCTGTCGAAGGTTTGGGCCCGTTCGGTCGGATCCATATCAGGCACCAGGGCCAACAGGTCAATGTTTGCTTTCACGCTGGTAAGCGGAGTCCGGAGTTCATGGGCGGCATCCTGCACGAGCTGCTGTTGGCGGACACGGCTGTCAGCCAGACTGTCCAAGAGGTTCTGGAAACCTGACGCCAGGCGGCTCACCTCGTCGTCGCCGCCCACGTTGATAGGTACTGTCAGATCACCGGTGGCGGCCACGGTGTCAACCGACGACGCCAGCGACCGCAGCGGGCTGGTGATCCGCCGGGCGAGCAGCAGTCCAAGCACTCCGCCGAACACGGCCAGAGCCACTATTAGAGGTAACAACTGGGAGCGGATGAGATCAACAGCCGAGCTGGATTCGGTGAGCTCCCGGGCCACTTGTACCGCTCCCCCGTCGGGCAGGGCGGCGGTCAACACCCGAAAGTCGCCGTCGTCAGTCGTGACCGTTCGTAGACGGTCGTCTTTGCTTGCTCCGGAGGCGACTTCAAGATCTGCTTCACTGACGGGCAGCGTCACGCCGGTAGTGTCGCCGATCGTGCCGTCGGCGTTCAACATCTGGACTACAGCGTCGTCGTCGACCGAACCTCGGTTTCCGTCACCACGTTGACCGCGTCGATCGTCGCGGTCTGGCCGTCCCCGTTCGCCCCGGATGATGTCTTCAGCTCGCTCTTCGAGGAAGTTGTCGACCTGGCTGGTCACACCACGTTCGGCGGCGACAAAGCTGGCCGCCCCCAACGCCAGGGCGGTGAGGGCGATTAGACCGACAAAGGCAGCAGCCAGACGAACGGCAAGACTCATGGGGTCACGTCGTTACTTCCAAACCGTCGCCGGGGCGCAGCACAAAGCCCACGCCTCTGACGGTTTCGATCAAGCGGGGTAGACCGGCAGCTTCCAGCTTGCGCCGGAGGTAGCCGACGTGAACATCGAGCGAACGGGAGTCACCGTCGAAGTCGTAGCCCCAGATTCGGTCGTAAATGACGGCCCGCTCCAACACGATGTCGGTGTTGGACATGAGGAGCTCAAGAATGGAGAACTCGGTCCGGGTCACATCCACTGGCTTGTCGTCCACCGTCACCAACCTCTTGGGCACGTCAAGCTTCAGACCGCCGGCCTCGTACACCTCGGCTTGGGCCGTATCGCTGGAACGGCGGATCAAGGCTCGCAGCCGAGCCAACAGCTCTTCCATTTCGAACGGTTTGGCCAAGTAGTCGTCGGCGCCGGCGTCGAGTCCGGCCACTTTGTCTGATGTCTCGTGTCGGGCGGTCAACATCAGGATTGGCACCTTGTTGCCGTCGGCTCGAAGCTTGCGGCAGACCGACAGGCCGTCGACGAAGGGCATCATCACGTCGAGGATGATGGCGTCAGGATCGTGCTCGACCACCGCTTCCAGGGCGGCGGCCCCATCGTTCACAGCGACCGGGTTGTACTTCTCGTAGCCGAGAATACGTTCCAACGCCTTGCGAATCTCCGGGTCGTCCTCGGCTACGAGGACGGTGGCACTTCCATTTCCGTTGCCACTTAGTGTGTTATTCATTGCTTCCTACCAGTTGGGGTTCCGGTCGAGCCGCCATGCTCGACCCTACAACGGGCTGAGCGCCTCCCGGTGATGAATCACCTGGAAGCGCTGCAGCCCT
>JAHDFR010000055.1:0-1765 GCA_020628065.1 Acidimicrobiales bacterium | reverse complement strand
GTCGTCGGTGTCGAATACGCGGTCTTCGATGCGCTCCGTCTTCTCAGCCAGCTTCTCGGCGGCCTCTTCGGACGTCAGGCCGCCTTCGGCCACCTTCTCATCAATCCGCTCGGAAGCGGCGGCCACCATGGCGTCAACCAGTTCGTCGGGGTCGACGTCGTTGGCTTCGGCAATGTCGGCCAAGCTCATGCCTTCATCCAGCTGGGCTTTGATCTCGTCGGCTTCCATGCCAAGGATCTCGGCCACCGCATCAAGGTTCTTACCGCAACCTTTGCCGCCGCGGCGACCTTCACCGTCGCCTCGGTTGCCTCGGCGACCTTCGCCGTCACGACCCTCGGTGTCTTCAACACTCGAGTCGTTGTCGGTGGTGGGGGCCTCGTCGGTCTGAGCCGATGCCACCTGGGCGGCGCCCAGTCCGGCGAAAGCCAGTCCCGATGCGATACCGATGGTTGCCAGTGTCTTCTTCATTTGAAAGCTCCTTGGGGGTAAGGGGTGTTTGGGTATGGAGCTCATGTTCACGGTCAACCGGCAGGGCCAACGAAACGAAATGACAAGGTTTTGACAAGAAGATTCGGCGACGAAAGTGCCTATGGCGACAGCGGCCGGAAGGCCACAACCTCAACTTCAACCCGAACGTCCACCAACAGCTCGCTGACCACCGCCGATCTCGTTGGTGGATCAACTGGGAAGTACTGGCCGTAGACGTCGTCGAACCCCCCGAAATCGGCCCGGTCACGCAGCCAAACCGTGGCCTTGATTACGTCGTCTCGAGTGCACCCCGCCGCAGCCAGAGTCGATGTGATGTCATCCAACACTGCACGGGTCTGCTCCTCAATGGAGCCGGCGGTCATGGGCGCGCCGTTCCGCATCGGTATCTGACCAGTCAGGTAGACGAAGTCCCCGGCCCGGATGGCCCGGGACACCGACAGAACCCGTCCCCCTATCTCAATGGGGTCGCCGATGATCTGCTTGTGAGCCGGGAACGAGTCAGACATGGCTGGAATGTTAGAGCATCCCGACCTGACGACTCCATGCCGACCGGTCTAGCGTTGATCACAACAGGCGAAGGGAGCCGGGCCAGTGGAGTTCTACACCGACAGTCAACGCCACATCCAGCAACAGTTCGACAGCAAACCGCTGGCTGACCGGTTGGGCGAGACCATCGTCACCGAAGAAGTCAACGAGCTACACCAGGGTTTCATCGAGTCCCGTGACTTCTTCTTCCTGTCAACGGTGAACGGTCGAGGAGAACCGACGGTTTCCTATAAAGGCGGGGCGCCAGGCCTGGTTACCGTGCTTGACCCGAAGACGATTATCTTTCCGTCCTACGACGGCAACGGCATGTTTCTATCGATGGGCAACATCGCCGAGACCGCCAACATCGGGCTGCTTTTCATCGACTTCGAGACACCCAACCGCATTCGTATGCAGGCCACCGCTCAGGTGGTTGACAATGATCCGGAGCTCGAACGATATCCGGGCGCCCAGCTCCTGGTTCGAGCCCGAGTGGACAGCGTGTTTTTCAACTGCGCCCGCCTCATTCACAAACATCACCGGACGGAAGCTTCGCCTTACGTGCCCGATACCGACGGTTCCACCCCCTATCCATCCTGGAAGCGAATCGACTTTCTCCAGGACGCTCTCCGACCGGACGATCAGGGTCAGGCAGACGATGAGGGCGGTGTCATAACCATCGAGGAGTACGCAGCCAAACTGGCGGCCGGCGACTCTTGACTGCGAGGGTCCGACTTAGACCTGCGGCTAA
>JAHDFR010000235.1 GCA_020628065.1 Acidimicrobiales bacterium | reverse complement strand
CGTGGGGCTACCAAGAGTTGAACTTGGGACCTCACCCTTATCAGGGGTGCGCTCTAACCAACTGAGCTATAGCCCCGAGGCAACCTACAACGCTACAGGGTGGCGGGCGGGACCGCTACCGAAAATCACGCACCGTCACGTTCGGCCGCCAGGCGGGACAGCAGCGGGATCGACTCGATCTTGGCCGGCGTCAACTCGTCCCAATCGACCACCGGTTGACGGGAGCGACGCCGGCAGCGGATCACCTCAGTCGGCGTCACGATCAGGTCCAGACCGATGTCATGCGCCGTCATCACGATCCGACCCAGATCCACTATCTGCGACTCGTGCACCGTGGTTGCAACCACCGTGTCGTCACCGATCAAACCTGCCGCCCGGGCCAGCGCAAACTCAAGATCGCTAAAGCCGCCGCCCTTACCCAGGCGGGCACCAGAGCGGTCGACGGCCACACAACCGGTCACCACCAGATCAACCGGATCCAACTCCTCCACCGCCACCGTACGAGCCGAACGAGAAGCCCCCTTGATGGACGACGCCTGGCGCGGAGAGTCGGCCAGGTCATCCGGATCCAGCAGGAAAAACGGGTTGGCCTCAGCCAGCCGAGGCACAGCCATGAAAACCGTTTTGCCGTCCTCCAACGCCCGCTGACGTACTGGCCACTGGGGCGAATCCGGATTGGACTTCACCGTTTGCGCCCGCCGCCACTCCTCGGTCGAACGCAGACGCTCTGCCGCAGCCTCGGCCCCCACGAAGTTGGGGATGCGACCCTTCACACCGGGGAAGCGGGCCGCACCGGCCTCTTGAATGGCGGCCCACGTCTCCTCCCGCAGCTCGGCCTTGGCGGCCAGCACCTTCGGATCACCGCCGGCATCGTCGTCGTGGGCCATGGCCTCAACTTATCCCCTCGTTGCGAAGCGCAAGATAGATAGTACATATGTTCGAATACTGTCACACCCTCGCACTACGGTGATCACCATGGCGGTAACCACCACAGTCGAACTGCAACCGGCCCAAGCCGGGGTGTTCGACGCGCTCGACCGGGCGTTGACCGCGGCGGCAAGCCAGCCATCCGCCAACCGTGAACCTGACGAACTTGATGGGCGTCTCGCCGCCATCGACACCCACCTCTGCCGCCTGGTGAGATGCTGGAAGACCTGCCCGACCCACTGTCGGTGACCCAGCTTGTTCGATGTGAGCAGCGGCTCTCGGCCGCCCGACTGGTTCGTGTGGCCAACACCATCGGATCAAGCGGTGACGCTGCGGTCGACCGGCGGAGAGCCCGCAATCAGCTCGACTGCTCGCAACTGTCCCGACGGACTGTTCGCCGAGACGCCCGGCGAGCGGCGGCACTGGCGGGCAATCCCCACCTCGCTGATCAGATGGATACGGCAGGCGTTGAGGTAGAAGCCATCGACGCCTTACTCAAGGCGACCGACGGTCAGACCGGCGCTATCGCCGTCAAGTTGATTGACGACGTCAGCGGGCTGGCACCTGATCAGGCAACTCAAGTTGTCGAGAAGTACCTGGAGGGCTCGACCAGCCCAAATGAAGTCTCGACCGAATACGAGCAGCAGATGGTAGCCCGACGGGTGCATCGATACTCGATGGGAGCCATCGGCGGACGACCGGCGATGGAAGGCATTGGGATAGAAGCACCGAAAGCTCTGATCGATCGAATGTGGTCCCGGATCTGCGCTAGGGCCGATGCCAAGTACCAATCAGGCGGGGGGCGGGAACGCCGGGCACACGAGCATCAACCGCTGAGTCATCGACGGTTTGACGCGTTACTCGACATGGTTGACGGGTCGGCTGGCGGGGTCGGTGGTGGAAAGCCGAACGTGGTGGTCACCGTCGACGCCGGAGATCTGTTTGACGATCCCGACAAGACGATGACCGCTCACCAGTTGGGAGCCGGGCCAATTCCCACCTCACTGCTCAATCGGTACGTGACCGAAGGAGCGATCTCGATCCTGATCAACAACGCTGAGGGTGTGCCCCTTTGGTATGGGCGAGCCCGGCGAGGAGCATCCTCGGCACAGTTTCTGGCTTTAGCCGTAAGGGACAGAGGCTGCGTGCTGTGTCGAGCCAGTGTCGACCGCTGCGTGGCCCATCACATCATGCCGTGGTCGGCACCCGGACGGGGACGGACCGACGTCAACCAGATGGCTCTACTGTGCGAGACCTGCCACCGAGACCTACACCATCGAAACCACACGCTGGTTCATCGGCCGGGACCGAGCGGTGTTCGGCTGTGGTCCACCCGGTCGGCGACGCCGAAGGAAACACCAATCCGCCCACCGCCGTATCGGCAGCGGGAGTAGTGCACGGGCAGGACCAACTAGGAGCTACTCGAGCAGTTCGGTGTCGGACGCCGGTTCCAGCTGCCTGCGAGGACGGACCCGGATGGTCTCCTCCTCGATCACCGTGATGCGGATGCCGCCGAGGAGATCGGACAACAGGTTGAACATCACCGTCAGCAACACCACCATCACCGAAGCAGCCAAGGTGAACACACCCATGATGGCCACAGCAGCGCGGAAGATGGATTCGCCGTCGATCTCGAACGACTCGTAGTCGCCGAGTTCAAGAATGAAGTTCTCGACGTTCTCGATCGTCCCAGCCTCTTCGGCCACGTTCCACACCAGCACGCTGGCCAGTAGCAGGGCGGCGAACAAGCAGAGGAAGAACAGCACCGAAAGTGTCAGCACCGACCACGGATCAATGTGACGAACCACCCGGCGGACCTTGCGGGCCTGCAGACGGCGACCACCAGGGCGCCAGCCGGTGATACCACCCCACGACGGCACCGTGTCCAGCACGCCACGGCTCTCGACCGCTTCACGGGTCTGCACCACGGTTGGTTCGTCGGCGTCAACACGGATGACCTCGTGCTCGCCGGTGATAGCCGGTGAGTCGGGGATCAAGGTGATGTCAGGATCAGACTCGACACCGGGGAACGCCGTGTCGGCGTACACCTTGTTCTTGGAGGCCTTGTCTTTCGAGTCCTTTGAACCGGAACGGCCAAAGCCGCTCCGGCGAGACCCGAAAAAGCCGGTCGACGCCGGGGCTACGCTCGCGCCATTGGATGACGCACTGTCTTCAGTTGCATCAACAACGGAGTCGATCACGGCCTCAGGATCTTCGGATTCGGCGGTAGACGAAGATGAATCTGTGTCATCGGAGTCGGAATCATCCTCGTCCTCAACATCGCCGATACTAGCATCGGCGTCTTCGCTATCGACGAACGCCTCAGCTGGGTCATCCGACTCATCGTCTTCATCATCGAGCTCGTCGAATGCATCCTCATCGACATCCTCGTCAATGGAGTCGGCTTCGTCGACCGGTTCATCCTCGTCGAGATATTCGTCGTCGAGGTCTTCGTCGTCGAACTCATCGAGGGCTTCGGCCTCGTCGGTGTCGTCATCATCCGACTCATCGCCCTCATCATCGAGCTCATCGACGTCGAACTCATCATCGTCGAGGTCTTCATCGTCGAGGTCTTCATCGTCGAGGTCTTCATCGTCGAACTCATCGAAGTCTTCGAGATCGTCGTCATCACGGTCGAGCACATCGGTCACCGTGAAACCGGTATCCGACATCTGTTCGGAGATCTCAGCTTGACGTTGGCTTTCGCCGTCAGTTGGTTCGAAACCGAGCGCGGTAACGAGAGCGTCGCCGATCTTGTCCGACTTAGTCGCTCCATCGTCGTTCGAACTCATCCTGCTCCCAACTCTACGTCAGCATAGCCCGCGGCGGGGATCGCCCAGCCGGGGCTTTGAATGGCCCGCACAGAACGCTCTGCTGTCGCGACAGCCTTCACCCCTAGATAGTCGGCAACAATCGTCACCCGAAAAGGTCTCGGGGCCAATTGACTCAAACCACTACGGTCATCAACCAATTCCTGCCGGTACTCAACCAGCTGAGCACCGTTGCCTTCAACCAAGCTCACCGCCGTCTGTTGACCGAGATCATCAGAGCCGTGAGCCACCGCCACCGCAGCCAGAGCCCCGGCGTCAGCTGCTATTTGCGCCCTGGCCCGGCGCACCGAACCATCAACAATGGTCACCAAAACCATCGCTGCTACCACGACCACCGCCACCACGATGGCCGACAACGGCAGCACGGACCCTTCTTCCCCGTGCCACCTCCGGATTGTTGTCATGAATGCTTTCCGCCTGTCTGCTAGCCGTCTTCCTCGGGCTCAGAGCCCGACTGGCTTTCAGCTGCCTCTTGGCTTCCAGCCTCATTGGTGGTGGTTTCGGACTCGTCGTCCTCGTCTTCTTCTTCGTAGAGCGCCGCTACAGCACTCACCCTGTCACCCTCGTCCAAATTCATGACCCGCACACCACCGGCGTCACGGCCCTGAACAGAGATGTCTTCAACCGAGGTACGGATGATCACCCCATTGGACGAGATCAGCAAAACCTCGTGGTCTGGCGAAACCAGCATGGCCCGCACAACCTCACCCTGCTTGCCACCCAAGCTCATGGACCGCACACCCAGGCCGCCGCGCTTCTTCAACGCATACTGCTCGGGGTCGGTCCGCTTGCCGTAGCCACCACTGGAGATGACTAACAGCTCGGTGCCGTCGGTCATTACATCGCAGGCGACAAGCTCGTCGTCGCCTCGGAACTTCATACCGACCACGCCGGCCG
>JAHDFR010000234.1 GCA_020628065.1 Acidimicrobiales bacterium | reverse complement strand
CCTCACCGAGCGGAGCGCCTGGAGTGTTGCCGACGCCGACTTCAGGGCCTATACCGGCCCGTTTGACATCTTGAGTCGGGCCGGAGGTCCGGTGACCGTCGGCTTTGGCGTCCACGGCCGGTGCGCTTCCCCGCTGCCGGCTCCGGCCCCGCCCGAGCTGGTTCAGTTTCAGCGAGTCTGGCTCCAGCCTTCGGAGGATGGCATCGACAGTTGCTTGGAGTGGTCGGCGGTTGACTTGTTTGTTGACGACACCGGCCGTGTTCACGGCGTGAGCCTCGATCTGTGGGAGCCGTAGCCTTCTTCCGGAATCCTGGGCCGGTCAGCGCCGGTAGTCTTCGGGCATGCGTGTGTTCGTCACCCACAACCCGGAGGACCTCGACGCCTACTACGGTCGGGCGTTGGCCGATCTTCGAGCGGTACCCGGAGTTGAGATTGTTCTCAATCCTTACGGTCGTGAGATCGCCGGCAGCGGGGAGCTGATCGAGGCCGCAGCCGGGTGCCAGGTGATTGTGGCTCACCGGTCAACGGGCGGTCCGGCCGAGGTGTTCGCCGCGCCGGAGTGCGATGGTTTGTTGGCCTTCCTTCGCTGCGCCGTCGACATCTCGACCATCGACGTGGGCGCCGCATCGGCCGCCGGCGTCCTGGTGGCTCGGGCCGGCAAAGCCTTCGTTCCTTCCACTGCCGAGTTGGCCCTCGGCCTACTGCTGGCAGTGGCACGCAACATAGGTCTGTCGACCGCTGAGTACCACGGCTCGATTGAGCCTCCTCAACGGCCCGGTCGCCAGCTTCGAGACCAGACTGCCGCCGTGCTCGGCTATGGCGCCATCGGCTCGTATCTGTGCGACCTGCTGACGGCGATGGGCATGACGGTGCTGGTCCACGAGCCCGATCCGGGAGTGGCGACACCGGGCACCGTGTCCCGCTGCTCGTTCGATGAGGCGTTGGCCGCCGCCGATGTCGTCTTTCCGCTCGCCCAGGCCACCGCTGAAACCGAAAACCTTATCGATGCCGACGCCCTGGCTTTGATGAAGCGAGGCGCTGTGCTTATCAACGTATCCCGAGGCGAGCTGCTGGATGAGGCCGCCGTCGCCGCCGCATTGGACTCGGGCCAACTGGGCGGACTTGGACTCGATGTTGGACGGGCCGCTGACCAACGGCCGTCGATGATGCTGGCATCGAGGCCGGACGTGGTGGCCACCCCTCACCTGGGTGGACTGACGCCGGAGAATGCTGACGAGCAGGCCCGCTCAAGCGTCGAACAGATCCAGGCCATGATGGCCGGGACTCTGCCCCCTCGTGCGGTCAATCCCGACAGTGCCACCAGGCTGGCGTCATATTGGGAGGCCAATCGATGACCGAGTCTCCGATTCCTCTGCCGCTGCCGACCGATGCCTGTGATACCCACATGCACTTTTACGACGGCGGCTACCCTCCGGCCTCGACCACGGTGCTGAAGCCGCCGGATGCCACCGTCGACCAGTACCGGCAACTGCAAGAGACGCTCGGTTGCCGCCGGGTCGTGGTGGTGCAGCCGACGACGTACGGGCTCGACAATTCCTGCCAGCTTGACGCCATGGCCCGGCTGCGGGAGCTGGCCGAAGTGGAACCGCTGGCGCCCGGTGATCCGGTGCGAGGTATCGCCGTGGTCAACGCCGACACGTCGGCTGCGGAGCTGGAGCGCCTGACTTCTCTGGGCGTGCGAGGCGCCCGCTTTCATATGTTGCCTGGCGGCGCCGTTGGCTGGGATGACCTTGAGCCGGTGGCTGAAGCTATTGCCCCGCTGGGTTGGCACATCCAGTTGCAGTTGAACGGCAGGGAACTGGCCGAACGCGAGGCCCAGCTGCGTATCCTGCCAACCGAGCTGGTCGTCGACCATGTGGGACGGTTTATGCCACCGGTCGAGCTTGATGACGAGAACTTCGGTGCCCTGTGGCGGTTGTTGCAGGGCGGCCGAACATGGGCGAAGATTTCGGCCCCCTACGAGTCGTCGGTTGACGGTCCGCCCGACTACTCCGACACCGCCCGGTTGGCCCGGGCACTGGTTGCCGGGTTCCCGGAACGGATGCTGTGGGCCACCAATTGGCCGCATCCCGGCCAGGACTCGTACCCGTCGGCCGATGACCTGTTGAGGTTGCTGGCCGAATGGATTTCGGTGGAACAACAGCGGCAGGTGTTGGTTGACAACCCGGCCGCCCTCTACGGTTTCACCTGATGACTGATCAGAACCCGCAACAATCCTCCCAGCCGGACGGCAACAACGCTGAAACCATCTACGGCGCCCAGGCTCACTACGCCTCCTATCCGTCGTTGCGTGATCGAGCGGTGTTCATCACCGGCGGTGCCGACGGCATCGGGTCGGGCATCGTTGAACAGTTTGCTCGCCAGGGAGCCAGAGTCGGCTTCGCCGATATCCAAGCTGATCGAGCAGCGGCCACGATCGACCGGTGCACCGTCGCCGGGGTCCCTCACGCTCCTGTCTTCTACGACGTGGATCTGCTCGATATCGAAGCGTTGCAGGCCGCCATCGGTCAAGCCCAAAACGATCTCGGCACCATCAAAGCGTTAGTCAACAACGCCGCTTCCGACGACCGCCACACCTGGCAGGAGATGACGGTCGACTACTGGAACAACCGGATGAACGTGAACCTGCGTCACTACTTCTTTGCCATCCAGGCGGTGGCTCAGCCCATGATCGATTCCGGCGGAGGTTCGATCATCAACATCGGTTCCAGCAGTTACATGATGCAAGAGGACTTCTTCCCCGGCTACGCCGTGGCCAAGTCCGGGGTGGAAGGCATCACCCGGACCATGGCTCGAACGTTCGGGCCGGACAACGTGCGGGTCAACACCGTTCTGCCCGGCTGGGTGGCCACCGAGCGTCAGCTGTCGAAGTGGTGGAGCCCGGAAGGTGAGGAGGGCACGCTGCGGGATCAGGCTTTGAAGCGCCGCATTTATCCGCCGGAGTTCGCCCAAATGGTGCTGTTTCTGGCCGCCGACGATGGTGCTGCGTGCACGGCGCAACAGTTTCTGATCGACGGCGGCCGTCGCTAAGCCACCGACACTGTCGGCAACTCCTCAATAGCATCGTCGACAACGAGGGAATCCCAGGCTCGATTCCGGTGTTGTGTAAGGTCGTGGCAGGGCGACGCCACTTAGTGTCAGCAACCGTCCTAGTTCTGGACGGCCCGTTTGACGGGCTTGCCGCCGCCACGCACAGACACAACACAAAGGATGTGACCAGCAATGGACGCAGTAAAACTGCTCGGAAGCCTCATGGGTAACAACGCCACCGGCGGAAACCTGATGGGGAGCCTGCTCGGCCAAGCCCTCGGGGGCGGTGGAGGGGGCGGCGCCGGGGGTCTTGGAGCTCTCGCCGGTCTTCTTGGAGGCGGCGGTGGTGGTGCCGCCGGGGGTCTTGGAGCGTTGGCCGGAATGCTCGGTGGTGGAGGTGGCCAGGCCCAGCAGGCCGCTCAACCGGGTGGCGGTGGCATCGGCGGATTGCTGGCCGGGTTGGCCCAGGGTCAACCCCAGCAGCCCAACGCCCAGGAGCAGGATCAGGCCATGGTTCTGGTCAAGGCCATGTGCAACGCGGCCAAGGCCGACGGTCAGATCGACCAGGCCGAAGTGCAGAACATCATGGGCCGCCTGGGCGACGTCGACCAGTCTGAAGCCGAGTGGCTGAAGAGTGAGTTGCAGCAGCCACTTGACATTCAGGGCTTCGTGCAGAGCGTTCCTCGGGACATGGCTCAACAGGCGTATGCCTTTTCGCTGATGGGCATGAAGCTGGACACCCAACAGGAGGCGCAGTATCTCGGCGCCGTTGCTCAGGGACTCGGACTGAATCCGCAGGCCTGCAATCAGATCCACGCCAAGCTGGGCGCGCCCGAAATCTTCAAGTAGAGCCGATTAGGGGCGCCGCTCCTGAGCTCAGACAGTGGGCGGCCCCGGCTACGGGTCGCCCACTGTTTCACAACGGACGCACTCGCCGAATTGGCAATTCGGCGAACCACTTGAACAGGTTTCGCTTCCGTGGAACCCTTGAGTCAAGCAGACATAAGCAATCTACGCATCTCATGGAGGGAATCATGACTGCAGCCACCACCAAGGAGCGAGTCGTCGCCATACGCCCGTTCCGCATAATTGTTGTCGCCCTGATTGTGTTCGCAGGGCTGGCGCTTGCGCCTTCACCGGCCAGCGCAGCCGGGGCCGATCAAGTTGATGGAACTGCCTTTGGCTTTCCCGATGCTCCCGATACCTGTGACCCGACCGCCCTCGGGCCGGTCGACTACATCCTGGCCATGCCGGAAGGATCGGGTTCGCTGGTCGGGTGCATCTACGGCGTCGTCGAGGAGTTCACCTTCAACGCTGGGGGTCAGTACCTGGAGCGTTCCAGCGAGACGTTCGTCGGCTGCTTCGAGGATCGCTGCGGCTCATTTAAGCTCGACGCCACCATTACCAGCCGATGGGTCAACGGAGAGCCGTTTGTCGGTGACCAGGTGAACGGCCGCTGTCAGCACAAGATCGTGCGTGGCTCCGGCACCGGTGACTTCGAAGGGGTCGATGGTCGCCTCGATTTCAAGGACATTCTTGAACGTGACGCCGACGGAAATCTCGTTGCCATCTCCTTCGACTACAAGGGGCACCTTAAGTAGCGTGAAGAGTAACCGGAACGAGTAGTCAATTGGCCGATCCCTCGGGCGGGCGCCGGGGCTGTGTCTACGGCTCTCGATCGGGGAGGTCGGCCACAAAAA
>JAHDFR010000233.1 GCA_020628065.1 Acidimicrobiales bacterium | reverse complement strand
GGGTGTTCCTGTCTTGTTGTCAAGCGGCTATCGGGATTTCTTGGTGTCGGCTGCTGTCGTAGGGTTCCTGGTTTTTGAGCATGGCCAAGATGAGGTCGCAGCGCCGTCGAGCGACGCAGATCACAGCGGCGTTGTGTTTCTTGCCCTCGGCTCGTTTGCGTTGGTAGTAGGCCTTGGCTGCCGGGTCGAACTGGGTGGCGACGAACGCGGCGATGAACATGGCGTTCTTCAACCGATGGTTGCCGCCCCGGTGTTGGAACGCTCCGTTGATCGATCGTCCGGATCGCCAGTCGGTTGGTGCCAGCCCGGCGTAGGCCGCGAGACGAGATCCGTTCTCGAACCGGTTGGGGTCGCCGATCTCGGCCAGGGTCCTGGCTCCGGTCCTGGGCCCGAACCCACACAGGGTCACCAGGACCGCCCCGAGAGGGTGCGACAAGAATCACTTTGCCGAGCTCGGCCCGGCGGGCGTGGGCCCGTTCCAAGTCGCCGAGGAGATCGGTGATCACCTCACCCCAAGTTTCCTCCGCCGGCAACGTGACCGTTTGGGCATCGAGCGCAGCGAAGATCTCCCGGCTGACCTTCTCACCCAGACGCGGGGACCGCTTCTTGATCACAGCCCGAACCTTGGCCCGTCCTGCTGTTCGCAACGCCGTCGGCGTCGGCCACTTCATCAACGCGTCCCGAACCCCCGGTTGGCCCAGCCGGTGCCCAACCGCCCGCTCCAATGCTGGCGAAACAGCGACCAAGGCATCTCGGCAACGGTTGATCGTCCGGTTCGAATCAGTAGCCAAATCAGTGTCTCTGCCATTAAGAACCCGAAGTCGGACAAGCAGCTCGTCGCTGACCTTGAGCCAAGTCAACCGATCGGCGTTACGGCGAGCGAAGTCAGCCAGCACCCACGCTTCACGAGGATCGGTCTTCGCCGTCCCGGCATACAGCTCCGATGCTCGGCGCATCTGCAACCCCGTCACATACGCCACCGGCACACCCCGCTCAGCAGCCACGGCCAACAACAACTGCGCCCCAGACGCGGTCATGTCAATGACCACCGCAACTCGGCCGTGCTCGCCGGTCGCATCCAACATCGCCTCAATGTCGGCCTGGTCGTTGACAATCGGTCGGCCGAACAACTCAACACCACCTGTTGTGATCGCTTGGGCGTAGTGTTCGGTCTTGGCCATGTCGACCCCGATGAACACATCGGCATCCGGTCCGTCCATCATTTCCCCCTTGCTCGTTGATTCATATCGAACCGCCACAGAGGGTGCAGCTGCCATCAACCACCTTACGAATCAGCCCCAACGGTGCATGTTCCTGTCAGAGGTCAACCACACCCGACCACGACGGGCGACAACACCCCCCAGGCCATCAAAGGTGACAGGGGACTTAAGCCCTACCCGCCGTGTCGAGCGGTCAGCCCCAAGCATCGCACAGGACCTACCAAGAAGGTAAGGGGTGTCCCAGTTGAGTGATCGTCGGGGTTGGTGATTGAGGACGTGTTCGGCTTGTCGGATGCGGTCCAGGGCCTCTGTGGTGGCGAGGTTGATACCTCGGGGTAGCCAGTAGCGGATCAACCGGTTGTTGTGCTCGTTCAACCCGCGCTGCCATGGTGAGTGTGGGTCACAGAACCACACATCGAGATCGAGGTGCAAGGCTAGGTCGGTCCACCGTGTCATCTCTGAGCCACGGTCCCAGGTGAGTGACCGGCGCATTGATACAGGGATCTCGTCGAAGGCTTCGATGAGTCCAGCGAGGGTGTCATCGGCCCGGTACCCGTTGGGCATTTCCACGATCCGGGTGTATCGGGAGACCCGTTCGATCAGTGTGATGACCGCAGAAGCGTTTCTGGCCCCGATCACCAGGTCGCCTTCCCAATGGCCCGGCTCAGTCCCAGCGGTAGCCGCTGTTGGTCGTTGGTGGATCGTACAGAACTGGCCTAGCGGGTGGTGTTTCGCTTCGCTGTGGTCGGTGTTGCGTCGCCGTCGTCTCGGGCGTCGAGACCGCAGACAGTCGCGGGCTTTTACGTCGAGATGACCCTGGTAGAGGGTGGTATAGATCGTTTCGGTGCATACGCCAACGTCGGCCATGGCGGCGATCCCAGCAGGTGAGAACCCAGCTCGGAGTCGTTCGGTCACCACTGCCCGCTGGGCGGTGTCGGACTCCAGCAGGCATGGTCGTTGCCGCCGCCGGTTCTTGATCGCCGTTCGGTCAGCGTGTTGCGCACGGTAGCGGTGTCGGCCTCCATGACGGTCGACTTCTCGTTGGACCGTGGAACGGTGCCGGTCGACCCGACGACCTATCTCAGTCCATGTCATCTGTTCGTCTTCAGCAAGACAACGTGAGATCTCCTCACGCTCTACCGGTTCTAGCCCAGCTCGTGCCATCCTGGTGTTCTCCAGCGGTTCGGTGTGTAGTTGCAGCACCGGACATCATGCCCGGAACCGCGCACCGACCGCTGGAACCTGCCGGGGTAGGTGTTGGAGTCGTCTGCTTCATTGGTGCCGAGGGGTGTCGAGGAAGAAGAACAAGGCGAGGAAGAAGACGAGGATGAGGTGGAGGGTCAGCGGCGTCGCCCGGCTAGGGATCCACGCCCTCGTCCCGAGACAATAGCAATACAGAGGGTCAGGCGACGGTGGCCAGAGCCGCCGTCTGGCTGAATCGAGCCACTCCAGTTCTTGATGGCCGTCTTTGCCGCGATCTCATAACGGTTCGAGTTAGAAGCGATGTCAGGCATTGCCCCGTTCATCCGTAGTCTGTACCCTCATGTTGGCATGGCGGACAGAGTCAACGTGAGCAGACGATCGACGAGCCTGCGGTTCAATCTGATAAGACCCGAGTCGTCCCCTCCCCCTGCTCTGGTGCCGGCGGGCCCTAGCGACGAGCGTGTTCGGACATCCGGCGGAACTCTCACAGCTGTCGGCGAGTTCGATCCGACTGCGCCGGAAGTCACACCGGGAACGTTTATTGGTCGTTTCCAGCTTCTCAGCATCCTCGGGAAGGGTGGACAGAGCGTCGTTTACCTCGCTCGAGATCCATTCCTAGATGAGTTGGTTGCGGTGAAGCAGCTGAGCCTTGAATACTCTGGAGACCCTGAGATGCGGGCTCGCTTCATTGGCGAAGGACGGATAACCCGTTCAATGAGTGGCGATCGTGTCGTGACGATCCATGACCTTGGCGAGGAACACGGCCGACCATATCTCGTGATGCAACTGCACAAGGAAACTCTCGCCGACCGGCTGGAGCAGCGCGATCGCAGGCTAGATCCGACGCACACCGTGCAGGTACTGGTTCACGAACTTCACGCCTGCCTGCAAGCGCTGAGCAGACGCGGGGTTATTCATCGAGACATTAAGCCGTCCAACTTGTTAGTCGCCGGCACGTCTGTCGACGCTGGCGATAGCAAGAGTGCCGCCATGGTGGGGCCCCATGAGTCGTTTCTTGACCCGGGCGAGCGCCTGGTCCTAGCTGACTTCGGCTTAGCTAGAAGCACCGACCGATCGAGTATCACCCTTGGCGCAGGGACTTCCGGTTACATGGCACCTGAACAAACGCGCCCCGGCGTCGAACTCGACCACCGGTCCGACATCTTTTCTGCCACCGCCCTTGTCGCCAACTGGGTGGCGATGTCCGGTGCACAGGTAAGCGACGAAGTGAAGGCCACGTTTGCTCGTGGTATGGCCTACGATCGCACTGACCGGCATCCAAACGCAGACGAATGGATGGCGGCATTTGACTCGGCGTTATCCGCAGATCGTTCTTTCTCCAGCGTACGACCCGTCCTACTTGGAATGCTAGTGGCTGTACTTCTCTTAGTCTTGGTGGTCGGTGCGCAATTAAGGGCAATGCCTGACACGACACCGATCCAAAATTCGAGGCCTGGCACGACGAATCAGGCACTGGCGCTCAACTCTCGGGCCGCGCCCGGCACAACGACTGGGTCAGACGGTGTCATCGACGTTGTGAGTTCAGTGCAGCTGGCATCAAAGAGCAAACGTAATGAGGAAGTGGAACCAAGATTAAGCGTGACCAGCACAACGGCCCAGGAAACGGAGCCCTTACAAGCTGATTCAGTATCAGTCAGCGCCGTGGTGCCACAAGCGAGCGAATCTCCCGAAGAACTCGGCGATTCATGTGCAACCGGACAGCAAGAAGCTGATGTTGAACTACAACTCGAGTCCGAGTTCGGCCAAGGCTCAGCGAACCTTGACTTGAACGGTACCGACACGATTGATGGCGTCTTTGAAACTACATCATCGAGCGAGATATCCAGTGCCCGCGCTCAGCTAACTGGCACAGATCGAGCCACTGACTGCACGGACCGGAATCAGAACGACGAATAGCAGAATCTGAGCTCGGCGGCCGGAAGAACAGGAAAGGGGCCGCCGAGCCCAGCTTATTAGGAGGTGACATAGTATTTACTCGTGGAGACGTTACTTATCACGCCTGATGACCCGAAAGATCAAGCTGTCCGGTCCTCGCTCCTGTCGACACTGTGGATGTAGACGACTACCAAGGCCGCTTTGAGGCGATCCGGTCCAGACCAGTTCTTCTGGATGCTCTACGCGCAGGTTGGTCGAAGCGCGACACCAAAGTAGGGGACTATCTCGACGCGTTGGCCTCGGAAGCCGTGACCGATCACGAAGCGATGGAATGGCTCCTATTCCTGATTGCAGACCTTCAACTCAGTCGACCGGCGATCTATCGGTACTTGGTTGCCGTAGACGATGTAGAGACGGTAGAGCAGTCAACGCTAACAGTCGTGGC
>JAHDFR010000054.1:26777-28279 GCA_020628065.1 Acidimicrobiales bacterium | reverse complement strand
TCGGCTGATGAGTGGGCCCGTCCTCGCCGACGCCAACCGAGTCATGACTCCAGAGGAACACACACTTGGCGCCTGACATGGCGGCCAGTCTCACCGACGGGCGCATGTAGTCGGAGAAGACCAGGAACGTTCCCCCGACCGGCATAACGCCTCCGTGATGTGCCGCCCCCACCATGGTCGCCCCCATGGCGTGTTCGCGCACGCCGAAGTACACCTGACGACCGGCAGGCTCCTGAGGTTCGTGGGCCTCGGCAGCCACCTTGGCGCCATTACTTCCGGTGAGATCGGCTGAACCACCGACTACTAGAGGACAAGCTTCGGCCACGGCGGTAAGAACCTGCTGGGATGCCTTTCGCGTGGCCACGGAGGCGCCGACTTCAAACAACTTGGCTGACGCCAGGGCGGCGTCGGCGCCGGCTGCCATTGCAGGGGACGGAATAGCCCATGTGGCGTCCCACTCATCTTTCAACGACGAGGTTGACAACCGGTCAGCCCAGGCTGACTGTGTCGACGAACCGCGAGCCCCGGCCTGACGATACATGTCGAGCACATCGTCGGGGACCCAGAACTTCTCATCCGACGGTAGACCCATCACTGCTTTGGTGGCCGCGGTCTCCTCTTCGTCGAAGGGGTTTCCGTGTGCGCTGTGATGACCGGTCAAATTCGGCGATGGATATCCAATGTGACTGCGGATCACGATCATTGACGGCGCATCCTGACGCGCCTTCGCCTCTTCAATGGCATCGGCGAGCACGTCAAGGTCGTTGGCGGCATCGCCGACATTGATGACATGCCATCCGTAGCTGGTGAAACGGGCAACGGGATCATCGGACAGGGCCAGATCAGTCGACCCGTCGATGGTGATTCGATTGTCGTCGTACATGGCGATGAGACGCCCCAACTTCTGGTGTCCGGCCAACGATGCCGCTTCGTGACTGACTCCCTCCGACAGGTCGCCATCACCGCACATCACATACACGTGGTGATCGCAAAGATCCGAGCCGAACCGGGCCCGAAGCATCCGCTCGGCTATCGCCATTCCGACAGCGTTTCCGAATCCCTGACCAAGCGGCCCGGTCGTAACCTCCACCCCGGGAGTGTGGCCGACCTCAGGGTGTCCCGGTGTACGGGAGTCCCACTGCCTGAAGTCGCGGAGTTCATCGAGGTTCAGGTCGAACCCGGTGAGATGAAGCATCGAATACAGCAGGATCGAGGCATGACCGCCGGATAGAACGAATCGATCCCGGTCTGCCCAATCAGGGTTCGACGGGTCGTACTTCATGATCCGGGTGAACAAGACGTGGGCGAGCGGAGCCAACGACATCGCTGTGCCCTGATGACCTGAGTTGGCCTGGAGTGGGCCATCCATCGCCAAGCCTCTGATGACGTTGATACCTTTCTGCTCCAGTTCGGGAGAGATGTCCGACGACGAGGGTGAGGTTCCGACTGACATAGGAGTAGTGCGCTTCCTTAATAGACGTGCCGATGAAATAGACGTGCCG
>JAHDFR010000054.1:23736-26677 GCA_020628065.1 Acidimicrobiales bacterium | reverse complement strand
AATAGACGTGCCGATGAAATAGACGTGCCGGTGAAACTTATTGGTAAGGGTCTGAGCGGCTGAAGGTCGAGGGGACGTTCGCAGACGGTACATCCAGCGTTACCGCTCACGGTACCGATTGCTTACACCGATTGCCGGTTCCAACTGATGACCTGACTTGGCTACACAGTTGCCCTACTCGACAGGCGGCATCAGGGTGTAGGGCACAATCAGATCGTCTCCACCGTCAATACGACAACGAGCGACCACGGTGGTGTATTCCTCGAACTCGATTTCGGCTCGTACCAGCCGGTAGTTGAATTTGCCGGCCTCGATCTGGAGGGGCTGAACGTTTCGGGCCAACGGCTCAAGCTCGTCAACACTGTCGGCCCCCTGATAGTCGGAGTAGTTGAGGAACGTGACCTCTAGAGCCGCCAGCTCCTTGCCCTCCGGCGGGTTCCAGATGAGGACCACCAGATGGGGGGCGACGGTGACCGGGCAGGGTGCCGGTGCCGGTGCAGAGAACTGAATGCCAGCCAGGTCGATCCGAGTGGACGGTCCAGGCACCTGACGTAGCTCGATGTCATCCATGAACAGCGCCGCAATAATTTTCATCCCCTGACCTTACCGCCCGCGTGGGGGCGCCGGCCCGAGGTCCACAGCACCGCAGTCACCTATCCAACGGCTCCGGGTAAGCGACGATCCGGCAACACTGGAGCCCGGGCAAATAGGCACTCGGCGGGACGCATTTGCCGCCTCGGCGACAGTAGCTTAGGGGCTAGTGGCCGACTCATCGACTAAAGACCTCATTGTTCGCGAAGCCCGTATCTGCTTTGCCAATCAAGGCTTCGACGGCACGTCGTTGAACGATATTGCTGCTGGCGTAGGTATCCGTCGCCCCAGCTTGCTGCACTACTTTCCGTCCAAAGACGCCATCTATCAACACATCCTGGAGCTGGCGCTGGAGGAGTGGGGTCGCCAGATCGATGAGCGGCCTACCAGCGGCGACGGTGATTGCTGGGCTCAGGTGGATTCGATTCTTGAGGTCAGTTTCGAGTTCTTCAGAACCAACCCCGAGATTGTGCGGATAGTCCGGCGGGAGGCTCTGACCGAAAAGGGTCACCTCGACTTTGACCTGGGCACCGCACTTCGCCCGTACTTTCTACGAGCGGTCCGGTTTTTCGAACGCGAGATGGAGGCCGGGCGATTTCGCCGCCACGACGCCGAGAATCTGGTTCTTACCGGCTACGGAGCACTGCTGACCTACTTCTCCGACCATCGAATGCTCACCGGCCTACTGGATGAGGATCCGTTCTCTTCGAGGGCGCTGGAAGCCCGATTCGCCCATGTCCGCGACTTTGTCCGGTCGGCGCTCGAACCGTTGGTGACGGAATGAGTTGTGGCTGGCCGCTAGTCTGAACGGGTCATGACACCTGCCACCGTCTTTCGCCAGCTGTTTTTGCCGGTCGTGCTGGCGGCTGCGTCTCTGGCCCTTTGGCAGGTCGCAGAGCGCATGGATTATGCCGTCGTCACGGTTGAAGACATCGACTTCGAGTCCGAACCACAGACACCGGCATTTGCGGCCCGACGCATACCCAGCACGCTGATCGCTCCGATTCGCGAGGCCGCCATCAACAGCGATATCGAGTCGGTCATCGACCTCGCCCCCGAAGACACGTGTCTGGCGGTCACGGTGCCCGGTGGGCCGGTGGAGCCTGCTCTCAGCGTTCAGGGTGGAGTGGTGCCGGCCTCGAATATGAAGGTGCTGACGACGTACGCCGCACTCGAGATTCTCGGTCCGGAGTTCACCTACAGAACCGTCGTCGCCGCTGATGCCCAGCCGAGCGGTGGCATCGTTGACGGCAACCTGTACATGGTCGGTGCCGGTGATCCTTTCCTGGCCACTCAAGACTGGATCAGTCAGTACGACCCCTCCCCGGCGCGAAGCTTCACCCGTCTTGAGGATCTGGCTGACGGCATCGTCGCCGCCGGCGTTACTACGGTGACGGGCTCGATCGTGGGCGACGAATCTCTGCTCGACACCGAGCGATTCGGCGACTGGCCGTCGGTGGACATCACAAACAACCAGACCGGCCCCATGTCGGCCCTCACCGTCAACGAAGGGTTTGTCGACTGGCCTGAGACGTACCAGGGTTCGGTCCGGCCGAGAGAGCAGGCGACTGACCCTGCGGTGCATGCCGCCCAGGTGCTTGAGACTCTCCTGGTGCAGCGGGGCGTTACCACCAACGGCACGTCCAGCGGTCCGACTCCGGCCTCGGCGGTCGAGATTGCTCATGTGGAGTCGCCGCCGATGTCGGCCGCCGCCACGCATATCAACAGCTTCAGTTCGAACATCGGAGCTGAGCTTGTTCTCAAACGAATCGGGCTTGAACAGTTCAATGAGGGAAGCACGGCGGCCGGAGCGGAGGCCGTGCGTACGCTGCTGACCGAAGGTGGGGTTCAGCTGACCGATGTGGTCATCGCCGATGGGTCCGGTCTGTCCCAGAACAACCGGTTGACCTGCCAGTCGGTAACCGAGTTGTTGACGCTAGCCGGCGGAGAGTCCGCCCTCGCCGACTCAATGGCCATCGGCGGCGTCCGAGGCACTCTGACCGAGAAGTTCACCTCACCATTGCTCACTGGTCGGGTTGAAGCAAAGACCGGCACGTTGAACAACACCAGGGCTCTGGCCGGCTATGTCACCTCGCTGGTTGACGGGTCCTCATCGCAGTTCACGGTAATCACCAATCAGGAACGCATCGTCGACGACGATGTGACCGAACTGCACGAGGCGTTGGCCGAGACCCTTGTTCGCCGCCCGAGTGGACCGGCCATGGATCGCCTGTCACCATTGGAGCCAATCCCCACTGAGGACGAATGACGACTGAGGACATCGGTTCTGCCCACGGCCATGTGTCAACGAGATCAAATGATCAACGCCGTATGAGTGACGTCGTATGAG
>JAHDFR010000054.1:10155-23636 GCA_020628065.1 Acidimicrobiales bacterium | reverse complement strand
CGTATGAGCGGGTCGACCGCGTCCAATCCGGATGTCCTGGCTCAGTTTCCACTTGAGTCGGTCGTTCTGCCGTCACAGGTGTTGTCGCTACACATTTTCGAGCCGCGCTATCGACAGCTAGTGCAAGATCTGGTGGACGGTGACGGTCGTTTCGGGGTTGTTTTGATCACCCGAGGCTCCGAGGTTGGCGGCGAAGACCAACGAGCCGAGATCGGGACCATTGTTGAGCTGCAGGAGGCAGTGCAGCTGGATGACGGCAGATGGTTGATTTCGGCCGCCGGTACTCAGCGGTACCGGATCAATCGGTGGCTCGAAGATGACCCGTACCCACAAGCCGAGGTCGAAGTCCTGCCCGAGGTCACACTTGAGCCTGTAGACGACGATCTCATGGATCGACTCGCCACATTGGGTCGGGAGTTCAGGCGGGCCATGGCCATGGTCGCTGAGCTCGGTGGTCCCGGAAGCTTGAGTGACCTTTCAGCCGATGGCGATGTGGCCCTGTATCAAATGTCTGTTCTGCTACCGGTTGGCCCACTGGACAAATATCAGTTGCTCAAGGCCGAGTCGTCGGTTGACCGGTTGGAGGAGCTCGAACGGCTCGTCTCGGAAGCCAATGATCTGCTGCGGTTTCAGCTTTCGCAGCCCGATGGCTGAAACGCGGACGCTGATTGCCTGACGCAGTGCACTACAGACGATGGTGCGTTGGTTAGAATGTCCGGGTTGGTGCTTCCGGCCGCTGCTCATCCGCCGTGCAGGCGGAGGCGGCTGACCCACCCACCGTTCCACAATGAGAAAGAAGTAGATGGCGACATCCAACCCTGTGCGTGGCATCCAGGACATCCAAGAGACCCTGATCGCCTACGCCAAGCAGGAAACCGTACAGCCCCTTAAGACATTGGGCCGATACCTGGGATTTGGTGTTGCCGGTTCTCTGTTCGTGTTTCTGGGCTTTTTCTTCGTCATGCTGGCCACGCTCCGGCTACTACAGAGTCTCGACGTGTTCGCCGGTTCGTCGTGGGCTTCGCTTGGACCGTACGGCATCGCCATCGCCGTACTGGTACTGGCCATGCTGATCATCTACTCCGCCCTGAGCCGTGCTCGAAAGAAGGTTTTCAAGTGACCGAGACAACGGGAATCACTCCGGCCGACATCGAGGCCAAGTTCCGCGATATTCAGGGACAGGTCGACGTTGTGGCCGAGGACTCGAAGAAGCGCCTGGCGTTGGCCGGTGGTGCCGTCAGCATCATCTTGTTTCTCATCATCTACGTGATCGGTCGCCGGGCCGGCAAGCGATCGAGCTCGGTCGTTGAAATCCGCCGGATCTGACGTCGTGGTCTACCAGTCCGGGCCCGCTGAGCTGCGCCCCGTAGCAACTGACAGCCAGGCGTAGCCGTGTTGCAGCGCATTATTCAGCTGGCCATACGGTCCTACGTCGGAGGTCCGGCACGATCATGGCTGTACACGTCGGCGGCTCTTTGGCTGTTACGGAAAGTTCAGTCGACCGTCGGCAGAGAGGAACTGGTTGACGTATCGGCATTGAAGCCGGGGGAGACGATCGTAATCAAGAATCTTGATGTCTCTCATCGGCGACAGATTCGAGACTTCCGGAGGTCGGCAAAGGCTGAGCGAAAGCGTGGCCGAACACGACGAATCGGCCGGCGGTAGCGCCTTGAGTGCAGACCATCCGACGGAAATTCCGGTCGAGACCGCGGTCGAAGTTAAGGTCGAGATCAAGGTTACCCTGCGAAATCCAAGCCGGGAACTCGCAGTATCCGGACCGATGTCGGTTCCAAAGCTCCTCAAAAAGCTTGATCTGAACAGAGAATCGGTGCTCGTGATTCGAAATGGCACGCTGGTTCCCGGTGACGCCGTCCTTGAAGACGGTGACGAGGTGGAGATCCGCCCCGTTATTAGCGGAGGTTAGATCCAATGAGGTGTCGGGTTTGCCGGCAGGGCGCCGTCATCGATGTGCGTCGCCACAACGCCGGGTTCTGTCAGGAGCATTTCATTCGGCACTGCCGCCAGCAGGTGGAGAGAGCGATTGACGAGCACAAGATGTTCACCGACAGTGACCATGTTCTGGTTGCTGTATCCGGAGGCAAGGACAGCCTTGCGCTTTGGGACATCTTGATCGAACTCGGCTACAGGGCTGACGGTCTCTATCTCGGGTTGGGCATAGCCGGGTACTCGCCGGACTCGGAGCGATTTGTCGATGGCTTCCTCACCTCAGTTGCCGAACCTGCCGGACGCTCGCTGCTGCGGATACAGCTCCCCGACGAATTTGGATATGACGTGGAAAGCGCCGCCGCTGCGACCGGGCGGCCGCCGTGTTCAGCCTGTGGCCTCTCGAAGCGGCACCTGTTCAATCGAGCGGCGCTCGACGGTGGCTATACGGTGCTGGCAACGGGCCACAATCTCGATGACGAAGCAGCGGTGCTCTTCGGCAACACGATGAGGTGGCAGACCGACTACCTGATGCGTCAGCGGCCGGTGCTGGCCGGCAGTGAGGGTTTCCCTAGAAAGGTCAAGCCAATGATCAGGCTGTCCGAGCGCGAGACCGCGGCCTACTGTGTCCTTCGCCGCTTGGACTATCAGGTCGACGAGTGCCCGATGGCGGCCGGTAACAGCCACATTCGCTACAAAGAGATACTGAACACTCTTGAGGTCGCCTCACCCGGCTCGAAAGCCGAGTTCTACAACGGCTTTCAACGTAGGTTGGCCCCGCTGTTTGATTCGTTGCCGGAGGGCAACGCTAACGATCGATCGGTCGTCAGCCCGTGCCAGCGCTGTGGAGCGCCCACCGACAACGACATCTGTTCCTTTTGTCGTCTCGTTCAACGCGTTGGTGATGAACGACGTCTGGTGAGGCAAGTCGATGGGATCCCAGATGAAGCGGCACCGGAAAGTGTGCCTTCAGGAGTGGCGCAGAGTACTCGGTCGGGCAGCGTGAAGGGCGGCGGTGTAACCCATGACTGAAACTGAGAGCAGCCAGAGTGACCCGACGGAAGTGTTGCCCTGCGCCGGCTCGGCGCCGACGTCGAACATTGCGCCGCCGGCGGTGAATGCGCTGTTGCCCGGTGAGCTGATCATGCTGGTGGATACCAAGAATCGAAAGTACGTGTTTCGGCTTGAGCCCGGTGATGACTTTCAAACCCACGCCGGTCGGCTCCCTCATGACGACATGATTGGTGCTCCCGAGGGGACCCGGGTGTCAACTACCCGAGGGCAGCGATTTCGGATGTACCGCCCGACGCTCAGCGACTTTATTGTTGCCATGCCCAGGGGAGCACAGGTCATCTATCCGAAAGACATCGGCGCCATCCTCCTACTGGCCGACATCGGGCCCGGAATGGATGTCTTCGAAACCGGTGTCGGTTCCGGGGCGTTGTCTATGGCCATGCTTCGCGCCGGCGCGGTGATCCATGGTCTCGAGCTCCGCGAGGACTTTGCCTCCCGTGCGAAGAAGAACGTGGCTACCTTCCTCGGGCCGGAAGCCGAGAGTCACTATCACGTGAAGCTGGGAGACAGCTACTCGGCGGACAGCTATAACGATCCAACGTCTGTGCCGTTTGATCGCGCTGTTCTCGACCTTCCTGAACCGTGGCAGGCGATACCTCATGTCGCCACACGGATGAAACAAGGTGCAATACTGGTCTCGTACAGCCCCTCGGTGATGCAGGTGGCCAAAGTGACCCGGTCACTCGAGGTAGCCGGATTCGGCGACGTCTCGACCACCGAGGTGCTGCACCGTGGATGGCACGTCGCCGGTGAGGCCGTGCGTCCCGAACATCGAATGGTCGGACATACCGGATTCCTTACCAGGGCACGACTACTGACCGACTAGCACTAGGAAAGAGCCGGGCCATGCCGCCCCGAAGGGCTGTGAACATCACAGCGGCGAGAAGGAAGGAGGAGATGCGTTGAAGAGAATAGAGATACACGACCTGGTCAACGGCACCCTCCTGATTGCCGCCTTGGGAGTATGCGGGTTTTTCATGCTCCAGTGGCTGGGGGACGCCGGCGACATTTGGGGGGACGGCTTCTTCAACTCGGAGAAGGTCGACACCATCGATGATGAAGAATTGGCTGAGCGGGCGGCTGAAGTAGATGTTGTCGGAAGCCGACCGCCCAACGAGGTCAGCGTCATCGTAGGAAACGGCTCTGAAGGCCGCGATGGTCTTGCCGGTAGGGCCTCTGAACGGCTGGCCACAATTGGCTACGGCATGATCGCCCCGGTGAACAAGGATGGCGAAGCCGATGATCAGAGTTTCGTCTACTACGCCGACGGCTTTCGCCTTGACGCCGTGCGTGTGGCCCTCCTGCTCGGTTTCGACGAGAACCTCGTACAGCCGCTGCTGGACCGAAACCCCGGAGTTCCGACTGACGGCGCCGACGTGGTCGTGATTCTGGGAAACAATGCGCCGATCTAGTCAATCGGCCGCTCCCGGGTCCAGCAGACCTCGGCCGACGACAGTACAGTGGCGCTGTGGCGAGATGGGTTCTCAAACGCCAGGCTTCGCGGGTCGTGGTGCTCAATGACCTAAATGAGGTCTTCCTCATCCAGGCCCGCGATCCGGCTGATGCCTCCAAGCCGATGTGGTGGGAGATCCCTGGCGGAGGCATCGATCCGGGGGAGACCTCGGCCGAAACCGCCCGTCGGGAGCTGGAAGAAGAAGCAGGCATTGCGCCGGCCGAGATCGGTCCTGTGGTCTGGACGCAACACGTGGAGTTTGACTTTGGCGGGTACCACTTCGACCAGGACGAAGTCATTCACATTGCCTGGACCGAACAACGGCATGTGGCCCAAGGACGAGGATTGGAGGCGCTGGAGGCGCTTGCCTTCCAACAGGCAAAATGGTGGCCGTGGCAAGACGTGGTCGACTCGGATGAGTCGTTTCTGCCGCCCGAGCTTCCAAGTCTTGTCGCCCAGTTGGTGAACGGGCCTTTACCACAGCCACCGATAAGCCTTGATGCCCTTCGAGCCGAGCCGTGAGCCAGATACGGTCCGGCCCGGTGGATGCCGACGAGGCTGATTCGGCGTCACCCTACGTAACGTTCTCAGCCGACGATTGGGCCGCCTTGAGAGCGTCAACGCCCCTGTCGTTGTCTGAGGCCGATCTCGACGCTCTGCGGGGCCTCAACGTCTCACTGAGTCTGGCCGAGGTAGTCCGCTTCTTCCTCCCATTGTCGAGGCTTCTGAATCTGCACGTGCGTGCCTCCCAGGAGTTGTATCGGGCGACGGACACCTTCCTGGGCAAGCTGCCGGCCAAGACCCCATTTGTGATCGGCGTGGCCGGTTCAGTGGCAGTGGGGAAGTCGACAACTTCTCGAGTGCTGCGTCAGGTACTGGCTCGATGGCCAAACCATCCCCGGGTCGAGCTCGTGACCACCGATGGCTTCCTCTACCCGAACCGGGTTTTGCAGGAACGGGGCCTCATGGACCGAAAAGGTTTTCCCGAGAGTTACGACCGGAGACGTCTACTATCGTTTCTCGACGCGGTGAAGTCCGGAAGCCCTCGCGTTGACGCCCCGGTCTACTCCCACCTGGTCTACGATGTCGAGCCCGAGAGCGTCACAACCGTCGAACAACCTGACATCTTGATTGTTGAGGGCCTGAACGTACTGCAAACGGGGCCCGTTGACAGCGTCACACCGACGTTTGTGTCCGACTACTTCGACTTTTCGGTTTACGTCGATGCTCCAACCCCCTACATACGCCAGTGGTATGTGGAGCGGTTCCTCACCCTGCGCGAGACGGCGTTCCAGGATCCTCGGTCGTACTTCCGGCGCTACGGCGACTTGAGTGATGACGAAGCGGTCGATACCGCCACCGACATTTGGACCCGTATCAACGAGCGAAATCTGGTGGAAAACATTCTCCCGACTCGCTATCGAGCAGATCTCGTCATGGTCAAAGGGAGCGATCATACGGTTGACAAGGTCCTGCTCAGAAGGCTCTAAGCGCCGCCGCTTCCTAGAGTCGCAGTGACACAGCCGCAGTTACAGTTCTCCCAGATGGCAAATCTCTCCACTCGAAGCGACGTTCCACCGTTTTATGTCATGGAGGTCATGAGGGCCGCCGAACAATTGGAGTCGCAGGGACGGACCGTCCTGCATCTCGAGGTCGGTCAGCCCTCGACGGCCGCTCCGGCCGGCGCATTGCAATCCGTAGCGGCACTTCTGGGCACCGATCGGCTTGGCTACACCGGAGCCGCCGGACTCCCGGCATTACGGCAGCGAATATCTCAGTGGTACCTGGACCGGTATCAGACCGACGTGGGCGTCGAGCAAATTGTTGTCACCACCGGCGCTTCGGGCAGCTTTGTTCTGACGTTTCTGGCGCTGTTCGACGCCGGTCATCGTGTGGCGGTGTTTGAGCCCGGATATCCGTGCTACCGGAATGACCTGTCGGCGCTCGGCATCTCCACTGTGCCGATTCCACTGGGTCCTGAAAACGACTACCGACCCTCTCTCGACGACTTGAACGCCTCGTTGCCGTTGGATGGTCTGATTGTCGCCAGCCCGAGCAATCCAACAGGGACGATCATCCCCGAAGATCAAATGTGGGACCTGATCCTTTGGTGCCGGGAGAACGATGTCGCCTTGATTGTCGACGAGATCTACCACGGCATCACCTACGGCGAACCGCCACCCAGTGCGCTGGGCTTGCTGGAGAACGAGGAGAAAACCGGTGGCCCGCCCCTGGTTGTCATCAACAGCTTTTCCAAATACTTCTCCATGACCGGTTGGCGGGTCGGGTGGGTTGCGACCGACCAAGCCGTAGCCGCCCGCATCGAACGCCTGGCTCAAAGCCTCACCATCGCGCCGCCAACAGTGAGCCAGCATTGCGCGCTGGCCGCGTTCGACTGTACAGACGAGCTTGAAGCGAACGTCGACCGCTATCGAGAGAATCGGCTCATCATCCTCCAAGGTCTGGCTTCGGCCGGATTCGATCGCAACGCCCCCGCCGATGGTGGGTTCTACGTATGGTCCGATGTGTCCCATCTCGGCATTGACAGCCAACAGCTGGCGGCCAGATGGTTGGAGGAGATCGGCGTGGCCGCCACACCGGGCATCGACTTCGACGTGCGCCGGGGCGGAGATTTCATTCGATTCTCCTATGCAGGCAGCGCCGACGAGTTGGACACTGCATGTGAGCGATTGGCGCACTGGATATCGGACGAGGTCTGAGACCTGTGGCTGATGACCGGACCCCAGCATCGATTCCGGCGAGGACACTCATAGCTCGCGGACTCTTGCGCCGGTGCCCGGCTTGTGGGTGCGGCCGACAATTTCGTCGGTGGTTCACCATGAACGCCGAATGTCACCGATGCGAGCTTCGGTTTGAGCGGATCGAGGGGCATTGGCTCGGCGCTATCGGCATCAACACGGTTTTGAGTTTCGGTGTCCTGCTCGTGACGCTGATCGGCGGAATGATTCTGACGTTCCCCGAGTTCCCTTTGGCCACGCTCATTCCGATTAACGTCGCAGTGGCCGTGATTGTTCCGCTGATCCTGTGGCCGGTCAGCAGAACGCTTTGGACCGCAATCGACATTGCCATGCGGCCTTTGGAGCCGGGCGAGACCACGCTCGCACCAACCGATCCGACCACAACGAACTAACATCACCGTCACCCGACAGGAGTCTCACTGCATGAGCACCGAATCTTCGTTTGATCTCGTCATTATCGGCAGCGGATCAGGAAACGCCATCCCTGACGAGCTGGCCTCTCGATGGAAGATCGCGGTTATCGAGCGCGGAACCTTCGGCGGGACCTGCCTGAACGTCGGCTGTATTCCGTCCAAGATGTTTGTTCTACCCGCTGACTTGGCACTGGCGGCTTCCGGCTCCAGCCGACTGGGGGTTTCGCTGAAGGTGGAATCGGTCGACTGGCCCGCCATTCGGGATCGGGTCTTCGGGCGAATCGACCCAATCGCCGCCGGAGGTCGGGAGTATCGGGCCGAGGGCCACCCGAACATCACATTGATCGAGGGAACAGCCAGATTCACCGGTCTCAAGACACTGGACGTTGACGGCCGAACTGTGAAAGCGGACAGAGTCCTGGTCGCCACCGGTGCGCGCCCGACCGCCCCGGACATCGATGGCCTGGACTCGATCTGCTATCACACGTCCGACACCATCATGCGCGTCGATACCCTCCCCGAACGTTTGGCCGTGATCGGCGGTGGCTTTATCGCCGCCGAAATGTCACATGTCTTTTCGTCGCTTGGTAGCACCGTCACCATGTTCAACCGATCAGCCAAGCTTCTACGCTCCCATGACAAGGACTTGTCAAACACGTTCACTGAACTCTTCGGTCGCCGAGTGGACCTGAGACTGGAACAACTGCCTACCGCCGCTCGCCAAGTTGACGATCAGATCGAGCTTGAGGTGGCCGGATCGTGGGAGCGGTTTGACGCCCTGCTGGTCGCCACCGGTCGCCGCCCGAACAGTGACCTGGTCAATGCTGCTGCCGGTGGCCTTGCTTTGGACGAGGCGGGTCGAATCGTGGTTGACGACACAATGGCCACCTCCGTTCCCGATGTTTGGGCCATAGGCGACGTAGCCAACTCCTACCAGCTGAAACACCTGGCCAACCGGGAGGCTGAAGCAGCGTTTCACAACATGGTCAACTCGGACAATCCGATTCGTGTTGACTACAGCGCTGTTCCCCAGGCGGTGTTCAGTAACCCTCAAATAGCATCGGTCGGTCTCACCGAGTCAGAAGCTGAGTCGGCGGGGTTGGACGTCGTCATCGGCCGTCGAGACTACGGCGGCACGGCATATGGCTGGGCGTTGGAGGACGAATACTCCTTCGCCAAAGTGCTGATCGAGCGCGGCTCAAAGCGCATCGTCGGTGCCCACATTCTCGGTCCGCAGTCCGCTTCGCTGATCCAACCTCTCATCCAGGCAATGACGTTGGGCACTACCGCCGACGTCGTGGCTCGAGATGTCTTCTATATTCATCCGGCCCTGACCGAGGTGGTGGAAAACGCCCTGCTCGATGGACTGGCTCAGATCGATCCATCGGACTAGGTCCTACGAATCGAATTGGGTCTGTGGACCCCGAGCCCTACGTCGTTTGGGCAACCCGCCTCTCACTGGTCGCACCGCTAATGCTGTACCAATAGACAACCGTGAGGTGCGACCATGAGCGTTGAGATCGAGCAGCTGGCCCAACTAAGCGAACTCGCCCCGGTTGGCTGCCTGATATTGAAAGATGGCGTCATACGCTATGCGTCAGGTGAGGCGGTTCAGACCATGGGTATTCCCCGAGAGCGTCTGATTGATGTCCCCCTGGCGGAATTGATGGTCCCCGACTTTGAGGAGACCTGCATCGACCTGCTGACCCGGGTGGGGGAGCGGCCGGAGCAGGCGGCAGTCCGGCTCGCGGCCGGTCTGGCCCCGGTTGAACTGCGAGCGCGGTCGTTCGGCGAAGCGCTAACCGTGGTCGCCGTCCGTTCGATGGCCAGCGAGGAGCACTACTCGTCTCTGGCCGGAGGCAGCCTCACCCACGATCTCGTGACCGGACTGCCCAACCACTTCCATGTGCTTCTCCAGCTGAACGAACGCTTTGATCAGCCAAGAAAGGTGCCGTCGGCAATTATGGCACTGTGGATCGACGAGCTACCGGGTATGACGGAAGCTCACGGCGCCAGGACGGTCCAACGAATCGTCAAGGAAGTCGGTCGCCGGCTCCAAGAGAAACTGCGGGCTCCCGACCTTCTGGGCCGCTTTGATGAAGCCGGCTTCCTGGTGTTGATGACAACGGACGCTTCGGCCGATCAGCTGACTGAGATCGCTTCCCGTCTGCGAGATGAGATCGCCTTTCCTGTCGAGTTGAATCAGACATTGGCGTCGTTCACGGCCAGCGTGGTGGTGGGCTCGGTGTCCGAGACTCGACCGTCGGTCGAGCGTATTTTGGCCCAGTTGGAGGCTGCTGCCAATCGAGCCGCCAATACCGGCGGGAACCGCACCGATGTCCTGGCTCTCTAACCGTGGTATCGCCGTCTAGGCCGCCTAAGTGCGATCGAGCAGACGGGCATAGCCTCTCAAGGTCTCTCTGACAACGGCCGGCTCATCTGACGGCAACTCAAACAGGATCCGGTCCATGCCGCGCTCGGCCAGACTCTCCACTGATTCGGCGCTGGGTTCCGCCCTGAATACACCCAAGTGCAGATCGTCAGGATTGCGCCCAGCGGATTGACACGCAGAGCGTACGACGCTCAACGCCTCGTCACTCGGTGCGGAGATCGGCATCCAGCCGTCACAGAACTCGGCGATATGGGCAGCGGTCTTTGGTCCGGCCGCGCCACCCATAACGACGGGTGGGTGTGGCTTCTGCCGGGGTTTGGGCCAGACCCAGCTTGGTTCTATCGATACATGCTCGCCGTCGAACGACGGTTCTTCGCCGGTCCAGAGCTCTTTCATGGCGAGAATGCACTCTCGCAGGCGATCTCGCCGGGCGGCGAAGTCAAGTCCGTGGTTGTGATACTCCTCGACGTTCCAGCCGTAGCCCACTCCGAAGATGAAGCGACCGCCGGAGATGGCATCCAGGCTCGCCACCGATTTGGCGGTCCAAAGAGGATCACGCTGGGCCACAAGGCAGATGCCGGTGCCGAGTCGTAGCGTTGTTGTTGTGGCCGCTACCGCTCCTAGGGCGACGAACTGGTCGTGGGTTCGCCAATACTGCTCAGGCAGGGGTGGTGCTCCTTGCCTTCCTCCCCACGGTGTTGTTCGAGATGACGGGATGTGAGAATGCTCAGGGAACCACAACGATTCGAATCCGAGGTCCTCAACCATGCGACCCAGCTCTACCACGTCAATCGTTTTGTCGGTCGGGAAGATAAATACGCCTATGTCCACCCGTACTTCTTTAGCACAGCGGGCCGTTCGCCTCACAGTGCTGCGGTGCCGCAAAGGTCTGTAGGCCCGCCGGTGGACCGTACCCGGCCAATCGCTAAGAGTGTCGAGGTTTAAGCGCTCTGGCTGTTCGAGGGTTTCCACCTAGTGCCACCGTGAGCGGCGACGGCAGCTCATGAGCCAAGACGTCCCACATACGATCGAGTAGCTCCGCTTGCATGAGCAGCTCCTTGGAGACGCTGACGGAGCCTTGGCGGCGAACCTCGTCGGCTACCGATCTGACCCCGACCAGCGTGGCGGCTACACCCAGGTCGAGGGGGGCGGCGCCGGCTGCTCGGGCGGCTCGGGCTCGAGACTCAACATCCGAGGCCAGCCTCGTGACCAGCGCGTCAACCAAGACGTCATATTCTCCGCGGTCGCCTCGGGCGTTGCGGATCAGAAGCGTCTGGGTGGCACTTCGGCCCGCTTGACGAGCCAGCCGGGCCATCTGGGCCTGAACACCGGCCACCCAGGCCTGGCGTCGACGGGCGGCTCTCGACACTCCACTTGACCGCTGTTGAGCCGGGGCCTGCCAAAAGGGCGTGGACGGCGAACTTGAACCGGGCCGTGCTTGAGTGGCCACCGCCGCAGATTTCAGCCCGGCGTCATAGCTTCTCCGGCTGTCGGGGTTGGAGAGTATTCGCCAGGCCTCGTTGATTTCGGCCATGTTGGAGGTGTCGAGGCTGTCTCCGTTGCCAACGTCGGGGTGAGCGGTCCAGGCCAATCGACGGTAGGCGGCCCGTAGCTCGTCCGGCCCGCAATCCCGCTCCACTCCGAGAACGTCGTAGTGCGTTCCTCCAGGCGATCGGCGACCCGACATCTCTCCAGTCTGGCAGCTTTGGCTGCCGTCGACGCATCATTGCCGCCCTCGTCCGGCAAACGTTAGGGAACGCTGGTCAACGAAGGGCCGCCCGTACAACCCAAGTTAGCATTGACGCCGCGATGGCTGACTTCCTGTACCACATCACTACAGAGACCGAGGCGGCCCGGGCCGCCGCCGCCGGGAACTATCGCCATCCGTCGCTTGAGAGCGAGGGCTTCATCCACCTTTCAACGCCGGAGCAATTGCTGATTCCGGCCAACGAGCGATACAGCGGCCACCACGATCTCGTGGTACTTGTCGTCGACCCATCCGGCTTGATCGCTGACCTGGTGTTCGAGGACAGCTACGGGTCAGGAATCGAGTTTCCCCACCTCTATCGCCAACTTGATTGGTCCTCGGTTGTCAGGGTTGTTGAGTTCCCGTGCGGTGAAGATGGCCGGTTCTCGTTACCGCCGTCGTTGAGTGAGCCAGGGATCTGAGTGCCTACTGGCTCTCGAACTTGCGATGCTTTCGTAGGAGAATCTCCTGGGCGATGGTGGCAATGTGAGTTCCGTCCGAAGAGAACAGGTTTCCCACCGTCATTCCTCTGGCGTTGATCAGCCCGTGGCATGTCCAGTCGTACAGATGCCAGTGATCGGCCCGCAAAGGTCGATGGAACCAAATGGCGTGGTCGAGGCTGGCTCCCATGAAGGCTTGGCGGTATTCGTCAGGGTCCACTTGTAACGGGTGGATACTCCGGGCTGATTGGAATTGAAAGGCGTCGGAGGTGAAGGCCAGTCCGCAGTAGTGCAATCTCGGATCGTCCGGCATCTCGTCGACGAGGCGGGCCCAGCCGACCGATCGGCCGGCGCCGGGGTAGCTGGGGAGATCTCGCCGCTCCATGATCCACGGCCAGTTGGTGCTCTGAGGGTAGATGTCGCCCGGCGGTGGAACGATCGGCATACGGGCCGTCTGAACTTCGGCTGCATCTTCTGGCGTCTGAAACGAACACGAGAGATGCAGAATGGCACCGGAGGACTGCCGGGCTACGACCGCTCGGGTACAGAAACTGCGCCCGTCGCGCAGCCGATCGACACTCAGGCGGACAGGTTCTTCCACATCACCCGGTCGTATGAAATACGCATGCAGCGAATGGGGGACGAACTCGTCATCAACAGTTCGACACGCCGCCATCAGCGCTTGGGCGACTACCTGGCCACCAAAGATGCGCGTCCCCCACGGATACTTTGGGCTTTGCGCCACCCAGGTGTCGGGTCCGTGGTCGGTCAAGTCCATGAGCACGTTGAAGTTGGACGGCGACCGTCCAAGATCGTCGGTTGCGCTGTTGATGCCCGCGTTGTCACTGGGAGTGCTCACGCCGGTCAGACTAGATGACGGTGTCGGCCCTGCCCACCTCGGAGAAGAGACTCCAAAGCGGTTTGCGGCCGTTTCGAGGTTTGCGCGACAGAGTTGACACGGGAGAAACACAATGTTTACGTTCCGCTTCAGACTGCGGCCGATACCCGGTTCAGGCCAGATAAAGGCTGCTAAACTGCTCGCTAGTCCAATCGTGGGGCGTTTAGCATGCCCTACCGATCGAAATGGGAGAGGACATGAAGAAGATTCTGACAATCCTCGGCCTCATGCTGTCGTTCACCTTGGTGGCGGCCGCATGTGGAGCCGCAGAGGATGCCGCTGACGAGGTCACGGAGGCTGCCGAAGAGGTAGCTGAAGAGGTCGAAGAGGCAGCCGAAGAGGTCGCAGAAGAAGCCGAAGA
>JAHDFR010000054.1:0-10055 GCA_020628065.1 Acidimicrobiales bacterium | reverse complement strand
GGTGGCCTCGGAACCGTTGTGGTCGAGGCTGGCGCTGAGATTCAGGTGCGTTCACTGAACGCCATCACCGGCGACGTGGCCTTCTTGGGTCTACCGAATCAGCGTGGTGTTGAGCAGGCCATCGCCGACTACGGCGACATCAAGGGCTTCGCCATCAGCATGGGCGAGGGTCTTGACGACCTCTGCTCCGCTGACGGTGGCCAGGCTGCCGCTCAGACCATCGTTGCCGACGAGCAGGTTGTCGGTGTTATCGGAACCTCGTGCTCCGGTGCCGCCACCGCCGCTGCCCCGCTGATCAGCGAGGCCGGCATGGTCATGATTTCGCCGTCGAACACCTCGCCGGCTCTGACCTCGGACCAGCAGGGTAATGCCGGTGAGAACTACAACGTCGGCTACTACCGCACCGCTCACAACGACCTGTTCCAGGGTGCCGCCATGGCCGAGTTCGTCTTCAACGACCTCGGCCTGACCACGGCCGCCGCCATTCACGACGGTGACCCCTACACCGAGGGTCTCGCCTCGGCCTTCACCAACGCCTTCGAGGCTCTTGGTGGAGAGGTAACCGGCTTCACCGCCGTTGCCAAGGAAGACACCGACATGGTTCCGGTTCTGACCGAAATCGCTCAGGGTTCACCTGAGGCCCTGTTCTTCCCCATCTTCCAGCCGGCCGGTGACTTCGTTGCCGACCAGGCTCCCGGCGTTTCCGGTCTTGAGAACACCACCCTGCTTGCCGCTGACGGCCTTCTGGTCGACGGCTACCTCGAGCTCGAGCAGAGCGAGGGTATGTACTTCTCCGGTCCCGACGTCCGCTTCGGTACCAATGCCAACCAGAGCACAGGCGTAACCGCCGAAGAGTTCCTGGCTACATACGAGGCCAACAACGGTCAGCCGCCGGAAGCTCCGTTCTGGGGTCACGCCTATGACGCAACGGCTCTGCTGCTGGACGCCATCGACGCCGCCTCCACCGAGGGTGACGACGGCTCGCTGGTCATCGATCGTCAGGGTGTCCGTGACTTCCTGAACGGCATTCAGGGCTACGAGGGCATCATCGGCACCATCAACTGTGATGAGTTCGGTGACTGCGGCTCGCAGAAGATCACGGTCATCGAGCACCTTAGTGCCGATGACATCGAGGCCTCCAAGAGCAACGTCGTCTTCGAGTACGCCCCGTAACAAGCGTTTGCTACGAAGTCCTGACTTCGTGTACATCTGATGAATGGCCCCCACCCTGCAATGGGGTGGGGGCCATTCACATGTTTGGAGTCGGTTCTTCGGAACAGCGCACTCCGCCAACCGTCCACGAAAGAATAGAAGTCAGTCCACTACCATGTAGAAACGCCCGGGAGAGGGTAATGAGCCTGGGTGCGCTTGTAGGGACGCTAGAGAGGTAAAGGGAGAGGATGACAACCGCAGTGCGGGTGAAAGGTGCCGGTCGCACCAATGTTGACCGGTTCCTCACGTTGTTGAGAGTTTTTCTGATCGGCCTGATCGTGGTCGGTCTGTTGGCCTTCATTTGGCAACAGATTGATCCGGGCAATCCGTTTGCCCGGTGGACCCATGACGGTGAGCCGGCCAATCGGCTCACGGCTGATCAATTCCAGGGCCTGATCGTGACCGGGTTGAGCCAGGGGGCCATGTACGGCCTTATCGCCCTGGGTTACTCGATGGTCTACGGAGTTCTCGGCTTTATCAACTTCGCTCACGGCGAAGTGTTCATGGTTGGGGCCTTCACCGGCTTCATCATGGCGAACAAGCTCGATGAAGCCGGCTACTGGGAGGGCGGGGCTTTCATTCCCGCCGTGCTGTTCACGGTGCTTATCTGCACCCTGGTGGCAACCCTGACGGCGGTGGTCATGGAGCGGGTGGCCTACCGGCCACTCCGAGGATCTCCCAGATTGATCCCTCTCATTACCTCCATCGGTGTCTCGTTCTTCATCCAGAACGCCGTCATTTTGTTGTTCGGCCCCGGAGCAAAGAGCTACCCGTCCAACCCGGACTGGTTGGGGGAGAAGCGGACGTTCCTGCAACTGGAGGGAACAAAGATTCTGGTCATCGTCGTGGCCGCCATCTCCATGGCCGGCCTCTGGTACTTCGTTGAGCGGACGAAGACGGGCAAGGCCATGCGAGCAGTAGCCGAGGACAAGGAAATCGCTTCGCTGATGGGTATCAACGTTGACCGCACCATCGTCACCACGTTCGCCGTGGGTGGAGCGATGGCCGGCATCGCCGGCATCTTGTGGGGTCTGCTGTTCCGTTCGGTCATCGCTACCACCGGGTTCCTTCCCGGTATCAAAGCGTTCACCGCCGCCGTCGTAGGCGGTGTCGGCAACCTTGGCGGGGCTATGGCAGGCGGCGTGTCACTGGGCAGCGCCGAGGCGCTGGCCCCCCTGGTTCTTCTCGAGCCACTGGGTGTCGACGGTGTGTCACAGCTTCGTGACGCCGTGGCCTTCACCCTCTTGATTCTTGTTCTACTCGTCAAGCCCACCGGCTTGTTCGGCGAGCGACTGTCAGCGGAGGACCGGGCATGACGTCAACAATCGAAGAAACTGCCAGCGCTCCAGCGGACGTCACCCGAGGCGCTTTCGATTTGGAGTGGGGAGACCTGATAAAAACCGGAGCCATCCTTGGCCTCGGCTTGGTGTTCATGTCACTGGCCGGTATGCCAACGGGGCTCGATGGGCGTCTGCTCATCGACCCGTTCCTGTCTTTGGGGTACGTCTCATTGCTCTGGCTCCCGCTGATCGTCGGATGGTCGGTGGCCAACGAAAAGGTCCTTGAGGGCATGGTGGCCACCCGCAAGAGTGCCCGCGATGTTGTGGCCGGGTTGGTTGTCGGCGCCATTGGTGGCGCCGGCCTTTCACTGCTCATCGTGTTGATCGGCGCATTCGATATTCGTGATCCGCTGGTCAACTGGAACGAAAAGACGCAGGCCTTTCTAAGTTTCCAGCGGGGTACCGGCTTCGGCGTGATCGCCTGCATCGTCGTGAGCGCCCTACTGGCCGGCTTCGGAGCCTCTCTTCATCTGATGCCCCGCCGAGTACGTCGGGCCATCGTCTCGGCGTTACTGGCCGTTATCTCGGTTGCGGTGTTCGAGTCGTTCCTGGTTGACGTCGCCGATCCGCTTTCGTTCCTGTACACCAAGACCGGTGGCTTGTTGCCGCTGTGGGCTGCGGTCGTAGCCGCCCTGGCTCTGGCCATGACGCTGTCCGGTGGCGGCGAACGAATCGGTCAGGCCCGGACCAACTTCCAGGAGCTGACCGGACCGGCCAAGACCCGTCAGAACACGATCTTGATCGTCGTCTCCGGATTGGCGCTGATCATCATTCCGATGATCACCGGCAAGATCACCCAGGAGTTGCTGGCCAACGTCGGCATCTTCCTGCTGTTGGCGCTGGGATTGAACATCGTCGTCGGCCTGGCCGGCATTCTCGATCTTGGCTACGTGGCCTTCTTTGCCGTCGGCGGGTACACCACCGCGGTGTTGACGTCTACCAACCGAGGTCCGGACTGGCCGGAGTGGTTCCCGACCCTGCCGTGGTGGGGTGCGTTCCTGGTCACGCTGTTGATGGCTGGCCTTGTCGGCCTGTTCATCGGTGCCCCGGTCATCCGCATGCGAGGCGACTACCTGGCCATCGTGACGCTGGGTTTCGGCGAGATCATCCGAATTTTGTTCCTGTCGGACTGGCTGAGCGGCTACTTCAACGGCGCTCAGGGCATTACCAACATCCCACCGGCGGACTTCGGAATCTTCGAAGTCAAAGGTACCGACCCCAGGTCGGTGTTTTACCTGGTGCTGTTCTTCGCGGTGATATCCATTTATGTCTCGTGGCGGTTGGAACGCAGCCGCCTGGGACGGGCCTGGATGGCCGTTCGAGAAGACGAGAGCGTGGCCGAGGCCATGGGTATCAACACGGTGAACGTCAAATTGATGGCCTTTGTGGTCGGCGCCGTACTGGCGTCGTTCGCCGGAGCGATCTTCTCGGCCAAGGTCGGTTCAATCTTCCCGACAAGCTTCTTGATCCTGGTTTCGATCATCATCCTGGTGATCGTGATCGTGGGCGGCATGGGCAACATCGTCGGCGTGATCGTCGGCTCAATTGTGCTCGTCGGCGTGCTTGGCGGCCCGAAGCAGCCCGGCCTGCTTCAGGAGTTCAGTGAGTACAAGCTTTTGATCTACGGCGCTCTGCTCATCTGGATGATGCTGCAGCGGCCCGAGGGTCTCGTTCCAAACGCCCGACGAAGCCGCGAGCTCCATCAGGACGAGTTCCTGCAGGACGCCTGGCTCAAGGGCAAGGTGGACGACGCGGACGAAAACGGCAACGGTGCCGACAGCGGGACCGTTGCCCCAGGCTTGGCCGGAGGTGCCTCATGAGCCATCTGCTTGAGATAGACAGCTTGAGCGTCACCTTCGGTGGTCTTCACGCTCTAAAGGATCTCAATTTCCATGTTGATGAGGGTGAAATCGTCGGAGTCATTGGACCGAACGGAGCCGGCAAGACCACGTTCTTCAACATGATCTCCGGCATGGTCACCCCAACCTCGGGAGACATCCGGTTCGAAGGTGAGTCGCTGGTCGGTCTCGACCCCAACCAGGTGACCCAGCGGGGTATCGCTCGGACGTTCCAGAACGTCAGACTGTTCGCAAACATGACGATCGTCGAGAACGTCATGGTCAGCCAGCACTGCCGGACCAAGCAAGGTGTGTGGGGTGCGCTGTTGAACACCGGCAAATTCCGCTCTGAAGAGCAGGAAATCCGCCAGCACGCCGAAAAAGTGCTCGGGTTCTTCGGTTCCCGACTAGTCGGCTACCGACTGGAGCAACCGGCCTCGGTTCTGAGCTACGCCAATCGACGACGACTTGAGATTGCTCGGGCCATGGCCACCAAGCCGAAGTTGATTCTGCTGGACGAACCGGTGGCCGGTATGAACCCCAAGGAATCAGCCGAGCTGACGGACCTGATCGGCAAGCTGAGAAGCGAGTGGGGTTTCACCATCGTGCTTATTGAGCACGATATGAACGTGGTGAGAGACGTATCGGACCGAGTGGTCTGTCTCGATCACGGCGAGACTCTGGCTCAGGGCAGCTTCGAAGAGGTCTCCAACAATCCTGACGTAATCGAGGCCTACCTCGGTCGACCCTTGGAGAAGACATGAGCGAAGCTACTCCGATTCTTGAGTTCAGAGACATCAACACTCACTACGGTGCAGTTCACATTCTCAAAGACGTGAACCTGGCCATTTACCCCGGCGAACTGGTTTGTCTGCTGGGCGGAAACGCCTCAGGCAAGTCGACCACGTTGAAGACGCTGCTCGGCATGGTCACGCCCACTACCGGCGATGTCGTACTAGACGGCGAGGTGGTCAATCGCCAGCCGACGTCGTATCGAGTGGAACGTGGCATCACCATGGTTCCTGAGAACCGACGGCTGTTCAAGCGACTGTCCGTCTTGGAGAACCTGCAGCTCGGGGCCTATCTTCGCAACGACAAAGACGGGATTGAATCCGATCTTGAGCGCATCTACAGCATGTTCCCGAGGGTGAAGGAGCGACTAAACCAACGGGCCGGCACGTTGTCAGGTGGTGAGCAGCAGATGGTGGCTATGGGGCGAGCCCTCATGGCCAAACCGCGTGTGCTGCTTATGGATGAGCCGTCGATGGGCTTGGCGCCCAGCCTGGTTCAGACCAACTTCGAGCTGATTCAGCAGATTCACCAGGAGGGTATTGCGATCTTCATGGTGGAGCAGAACGCCAATATGGCGTTGTCGATAGCCGACCGTGGCTGGGTTCTGCAGACAGGGCGGGTTGTCCTGGATGATTCGGCTGAGGCCCTGTTGGCCAACCCGGATCTGCGCAAGTCCTACTTGGGTGAGGTCGGAGGCCCATAGTCATGCAGTTGGGCGGACTCGCTGATCCGCCTTTGAGAACACCGAAGGCCGCCTCAAGATGTGATCTTGAGGCGGCCTTTTGGGTGGGGGACCGGCGTCGGCCAAGGGGGATTGACCGCTGCCGGTAGGGTCCAGCAACTGCAGAGCGTGATGCCCTACGAAGTACGTTTACGGATTGCGTTGCATCGGATCGACGGAAACCGTCGTGCTGCGTCGAGAGGCAGCCCGGAGCAGCGCATCGCCGGGACCGGAGAACTGGAATCCCGGGCCGAGGGCGCTTCGGAGGCTGATCTGAAGTGTGCTGGCGTTGTAGATGGAATCGTTCCTCATGACATCATTGTCGGCCATCTCCGAGCATGACACAACCAACGCCTATTTATAGTTTCTTGCAATATTTGTCATGCATCAGTTCCCTGTGGATATCCTGTCGGAATGCAGTTGGACGTCGAGTCGCTGAGAACCTTTATCGCCGTTGTCGATCTTGGTGGGATGACGCGAGCCGCCGAGGCGCTTGACCTCAGTCAGTCAGCCGTCAGCTGGAAAATCAAACGCTTGGAAGCCAAGGCAGGCCGGGCTCTCCTGGTACGCGACGGTCGTTCGGTCGCCCCGTCCAGGGAAGGCCGCGAGCTCCTTCGCTACGCCCGAGCGATCGTTGACACCCACGATGAGGCGGTAACCAGGCTGGCGAGCTCAGATCTCACCGGAACCGTCAAGCTTGGCGCCACCGAAGAGGTTACGGCGGCCCGTATGGCCGCCATACTCGGTCGGTTCAACCGCCTACATCCTGCGGCCACCATTGAGTTCAGGGTTGAATACGGCTCGGAGTTGCAGGACATGCTGGCCCGAAACGAACTTGACGTTGCCGTCCTCCAGGTTCCGGCCGAGGGTTACCAACCCAACGACACGCACCTTTGGACCAACAACTTGATGTGGGTTACGGCTTTCGACCACCCCTATGACAGCGGAGAAGTACCCCTTCTGACGTTCGGCGAGCCCGGCTACTACCGCCCGTTGGCCGTCACTCGGCTGCGGAAGGCGGGAATAGCCCACCGCATCGGTCTCTCCGCCCCGAGCACAGCAGCCATTCTGGCCGCAGCCGAGGCTGGTCTCGGTGTGGCTGTCGTAGCGGAGATGTCGGTTGATCCGGAACGGTTGGGGCAAAGCCTGGTCGAATGGCAGCCGGCGCTTCAGCTAGATCCATTACCGGAGACCTTCCAGGTCGCCCGTGCCTCCCCGGGAGAAGTCCCGGGCGTCGCCGCCGAGCTGATCAGCCACATCGAAGCCGAACTGGGTTCCACTCAGGCACCTGCCGACAAGTAGCGGATCTACTGGACCGACGGGCGGGGCATTGGGCGGCGACTACGGGCGGCGATGCCGGGTCAGATCGAGTTCGATCCGCTGGGCGGTGGGGGTTTGCGCCAGTCCGCCCAGGCCGGTGCAGCGTAGCTCTCTGGCCATAAGCTCACTGACTTGTCGGTGGGCGTCCACAACCTCGTCGAATGGGATCAGGTGGTCGTACCCGGCCAATGCCATGTTGGCGCAACTGAGGGCGTTGGCCGCTCCAGTCACGTTCCGTCCCAAGCAGGGTGCCTCCACTCTGTTGGCTACCGGGTCACAGATGAGACCAAGGACGTTCTGGAGCGCCTGACTGGCCGCCGATAGCGCCTGTTGAGCAGAGCCTCCGGCCATCGTCACCAACGAGGCGGCGGCCATGGCTGCTCCCGCACCGGTCTCTGCTTGGCAGCCTCCGACCTCGGCGGCGAAACTCGAACGATTGGTGATGAACACGCCGATAAGCCCGCCGGCCAACATGGCCCGGCACACCTGTTCATCAGGCAGGTCCATTTCGTCGGCAGTGGCCAGCAACGCTCCGGGAAAGGTGGCACATGCTCCGGCTGTCGGGGCGGCCACGATGACCTCCATTGCGCTCTTGGCCTCCATCAGAGCTGTCACGTACTCGATCATGCGATTCAGTAGGCCACCGTCCAAGAGTTGACCAGACTGCCGCATTTGGGCGAAACGGCCGCTCTGATTGCCGAGGATGCGGTCGTCGTAGCTGGTGCCGGCCAGGCCGGTCTTGACCGAGGTCCGCATGACATCTACCAGCTGTTGGGCCACGTCCAGAACCTCGGATTCGCTGATGCCACCTCGTTGACACTCGTAGTTGATGGCGAACCGATCAAGAGTCATCGCCGCGTCGGCCTCTTCATCACTATCAAGATCACCAGCAAGATGACCATCGAGGTCCGAAGCCTTTTGGTAGGGGGCGGACACCTCGGGGCCGGACTGGACGGGGAGGACCGGCCTCATCGATCGGACCTTCTCAACTCCGGCCGTTGCCTCAAGCGGTGACAAGTCAAGTGGAGCTGACGACAGGGCTATAACCATGCCGTCGAGTTGCTGCAGCCCGTGAACAGGATTGGATCCGCCGCCCAGGTTGGGGGAGTTAAACAGGGACCCGCTGTCGGGGTGGCCGTAGACAATGGTGACGTGGGAGTCGCCGTAGAGGCGAAGCTGGCGCCCGTCGATCTCAACCAGCTCTATCATCCCGCCTCCGGTGGAGAGGGCGATGACCTGGTGTGCCCGGTCGCCCCGACGCAGCTCGATGCGATAGGTGTTCGGGTGGACATCGTGGAGCTCGTCCAGTTCAATCGATACCGCTGCACCGGATTGGCGAATAGCCTCCGGGGACTGGGCCATCCTCGGATCGTCGGCCTGCCAGCCCAGCAGTCCGGCGAATAGACCCATATCGGTTCCCTGGCTCTCGTGGGTTGTTGCCAGCGAGCCCAGTTTGTCGAACGTTATGTGGATCTCGTCGGGTCGGCCACCCATGAGATCATGAAGCAGTAGTCCTATGCGTACCGAGGCGGCGGAATGGGAGCTGGACGGCCCTCTCATGACCGGGCCGATAACGTCATTGAAGATGCTGGGGACGAGTTGGGCCATGTTCCCAACGGTACCGGCGACGTCGTTTCCAGTCAGCTTTGTTGCCGGTAGACGACAGACAGATAACGGACATCTGCATCAGTCGAACATGATCGGGGTACCGGCTGGTAAGCTCGCAGGTAGCGCGGGCAGAAGCGCTGGGACGCGATCAACTTGTTCGCTCCAGATCTACAGGCGTCGTGGTGGCGTCGGCAGAAGATTCCTAGGGAGGGGATCAAATGTCTAAGAAACTCACAGCCTTACTGGCAATCCTATTTTCCTTCTCCTTGGTAGCCGCTGCATGCGGTGGCGCCGACGATACATCCGCTGAGGAGAGCGGTTCCGAAGAGGGTGGCGAAGAAGCCGCTCCTGAGAGCGACCTGACCACCGGTCTGGTCTACGACATCGGAGGCCGCGGTGACCAGTCGTTCAACGACTCGGCTGCCGCCGGACTCGAACGGGCTCAGTCCGACCTGGGCGTCTCGTTCACCGAGGCGTCACCTAACGACGACGGTTCAAATCGGGCCGAGCTGCTCCAGCTCCAGGCCGATTCGAACCCGCTGGTCATCGCCGTGGGCTTCTTGTTCGCCGGTGATGCAGCTGCGGTTGCGGCCGACAATCCGGACACCAACTTTGCCGTCATTGACGACGCCATGTTGAACTTCGACGCTGATCCCCCCGCACCGATCGCTGACAACGCCGCTGGCCTGACATTCGCCGAAGAGCAGGGTTCCTACCTGGTCGGTGCCGCTGCCGCTTCGCAGAGCGAAACCGGCAAGATCGGCTTTATCGGTGGCGTGTGCTGCTTCGGTCTCATCGAGAAGTTTGAGGCCGGATACATCGCCGGAGCCAAGGCCGTGAACCCTGACATCGAAATCGTGTCGGAGTACATCACCGAGTTCCCGGACTTCGACGGCTTCAACGCTCCGGACCGGGCCAAGGAGATTGCTGCCGCCATGTACGGTGACGGCGCCGACATCGTGTACCACGCCGCCGGCGGTGCCGGTGCCGGTATGTTCGAAGCGGCCAAGGAGCACAGCGAGTCAAGCGGCTCCAAGGTCTGGGGCATCGGCGTAGACTCCGACCAGTTCAACACGGTTGACCCCGGTGTGCAGGAGTACGTCCTGACCTCGATGCTCAAGCGGGTTGACAATGCCGTGTTTGAGATCATCAAGGCACAGGAGAGCGGCAACTTCGCCGGCGGCAACACCGTCTACGACCTGAAGACCGAAGGTGTCGGATACT
>JAHDFR010000232.1 GCA_020628065.1 Acidimicrobiales bacterium | reverse complement strand
GCCGAACCCGACCCCTGGATGGAGGAGGTGACCAGGGGTCGGGTCGGCGCTTGCCGCTGCGCCGCCGTCGTCAGCGGCAAGAATCCGGGTCAAGGTGAGCTGGACGTGATCACCCAGATCCCGGAGATTGTCGGAGGTTTGTATGAAGTGAGCTGTCGTGCGTCGGCTCCGCCCGATGAGACCGTCGACCGACAGTCCCGGGTCGGCTCTGTTGAGCGGCGTTGCCGCTTGGGCATGGTCGAGTCGATCAGCCGCCGAACGCACTGTGCCGGCGGTGTCGATCAGTAGCTCCGACGACAGTTTCATTTGATGGGGAAGGACGACAATGTCGCTCATACCCTGTTAACCCACAACAGAACTCGTTGTGACGGAACTTTTTCGGATTTCTCGGATCCAGGCGGTTCCCGCCGGCGTGAGCAGTCTTTTATGGTCGGAAGATCAGCAACTTGGACCCATCGGTGCCAATGGCGAGGTTGACGGTTCCGTCAATTCGACGCACTCCGAGGTTTGTCGTCATGCGACCAGGAAGCTCGACCTGGTCGATCACGGTGGCCTCCGTTGGGACCGCTCCAGCTCCGACCCCCGGTTGTAGGGCGACCAGTCGGTCCCGCTGGGCTGACGGCACAACAATCTCGGGCTGACCATCACCGTCGACATCAACAGCGGCTCCCAGGTCAAGGTTCCTTGAACCGATGACGTGAGTGGTGAAGATCGGCTCACTGATGGAGATCAGCTCCAGTCGGGCCGTGTCAAGATCCGCCGCGAACCATTGCACCGTCCCACCGATGTGGGGCGTTCGTACGTCGACCACGGCAAAGTCTCCGTTGGGCCCGATTGGTCCGGCGGCAAGTTGATTGCGCCAGCGGTTGCCTGCTCCGATTGGATCCGACTCGGCCACAACTTGGCCCGAGCGGTCATACAAGACCAGGCGAGCGCCGTCATTTGAGTTGCTGACGGTCACCAGAATCATCAGATCACCGGTGGGGGAGTCGGACGGACCCACTAGGAGTGGCGCCAAGCCCTCGATTACATCCGGCGCTTCGACCTCGATGAGAAGGCGGTCGTGAGAACACCGGTCAATCACCTCGACCCCGGCCGCCTCCAGATCATCACCCAGGACACCGTGGCGATATCGATCAGTGGGGTTGACAAGCGTCGCCGACCACTGTTCGACCGAAACGACCCGGGCATCGGCCAGGGGGTTGGTGAACCAACTACGGTCGGATCCCAACGACTCGAGTGTTGGCCCCGAGGGACCGCTGGCCACAGCCGGTGGTCCCTCCGGCGGGGTTGGCAGCGCACGGGTCGTTCCGTCTTCCAGCACCGAGACCGCAGCGCCCGAGTCCAAACCCACCAGCCAGGCAGGTGCTGAACGTTCGTCTGATTCGGGAGCGGCCAACACCCAGCGGGCTGGCTCCGGGAGGTCGATCTCTACCGGTGTACTGAAGTTCAGCGCCGCCGATCCGACAACTAGACGATTGCCGCTGGCCAGCAGGTCGGGACGAAGTCCAACGGCCGTCTGGTCGTGTTGCCTTCGGGTTGAGTCGTTGTCAGTATCACACCGCAGACCGGGGGCAAGGGCGTGTTGATCGGTGTCGCCCGGGTCGGCTTTGCTCGGGTTGCTCTCGTCCAGATTGACGTTGGCGGTGGTTGTCTCTGAGTCTTGAACCGCCGCCTCGGGCTGCCGAGTGGCGGCGGCACATGAGGTCACGACTGTCAAGAACCCGATCATGGCGACGGTCGGTACCGTCCGGTCCACCTGGTACCGGCCCATCCTGTTCGGCTTGCGGGATCTCACGGCTCGATTGAGAACGGCAGCAGACGTGCGTACAGCTCCTGCGATTGCTCCAGGACCGACTCCAATCCGGTGCGGAGCCGGTCCTCTTTGGGCTTGTACCGGGCCCACCCGGTGGTCTGATGGACTTTGTCGTACCAGTACCTGGCCCAAACGCCGTCTTCCGGCTTCGGGCCTGCCTCCCACCGCAACATCATCTCGTCAAACGGAAGGTCGAGCCGTTGACAAAGCTGGCTGAGCACCGATGTCGGGTCGGACAGCAGGTGTCTGGAGTCGACCACCACAGGCTCCCGGCCGGCGCTGAGTGTGGAGTCGAGGATCTCCACCAGCTCAACAAAGCCGGTGTCTTCGATGGTGATGTCGTCAAGGTTCTCCTGCAGGGAGGTCAACATGTCGTGTGGATCGCGTGTGAGAAGGATGTTGTCGGCTCGTGTAAGGAAGGCCCGGTCGAGGTCGAGCAGGTGCTTGGCCATCTGCTTGAAGAACACCACCGGCGTGGGGTAGGCGCCCTCCAGAACCTCACTGATGACTGCGCTTCCGTCTGTTGACTGCGACGCGACGACTTCGTCGAAGCCGGGATGGTCCCTCCCGGTGCGGCTCAGATAGAAGGCGTACAGAGGTTCGTCGACCACCGTGGTGTCTGCCCGTTGCCGCCAGGCGTACATCATGGCCGTCGAAACGTTCCGTGGGCTTGACCACATGTGAATGCGCCGGATGGTTGGTGCAGCGTTGGTCACGTCGGCTACCGCGCTCAGTCTGCTGACGAACGTCGCCGGCTGCGTTCAGCCACGTCTTCGGCCACCGCTTGTTGATACAGCCGGGACAGCGAGGCCGTCATCGGCCCCGGTAGCGTCCCGTCGCCGATAGTGCGGCCGTCCACTTCTCGGACGGGGGTCAAGCCGGCGAACGTGCCGGTGGCGAAGGCTTCGTCGGCCGAGTAGACGTCGGTGAGCGAGAATGGTTGGACCCGGCATGAAATATTGTTGGCCTCGGCAACTTCAAGTATCAGCTCGCGGGTGATGCCGTTGAGGTTGTACTGTCCGGTCGACGTCCACACCTCTCCGTTGCGGATGATGAAGAAGTTGGTGGCGTTGCAGGTGGCGACCGCACCGGTTGGATCGAGCATCAGGGCTTCGTCGGCCCCGGCGTGCACCGCCTGAATCAGGGCCACAACCTCGTGCAGCTTGGAGTGGCAGTTGAGTTTCTGGTCCAGGGTGTCGGGCGGAGGTCGGCGGACGGTTGCAGTGAACAATGACAAGCCGGCTTCGGCCACCGCCGGGTTGGCCCGTTTGTGTTCGGCGATGATCACCATATTCACGCCACCAACTACGTTTGAAGGATGCTGTGAGGGCGTCTTCTTGTTTCCCCTGGTGATCATCAATCGCAGGTGGACATCGTCATACATCTTGTTGCGGGCCACAACCGATTGGAGCGCTGCGGACAAGAAGTCTCTATCTGCGATGGGCATGTGGGTGGCGGCGGCAGCAGCCTCGAGCCGGTCGAGGTGCCGGTCAAGGAAGGCAAATTCGCCGTGGTGAAGCCGAATACCCTCCCAGATTCCGTCGCCGACCAAAAATCCGCTGTCAAAGACTGAGATCTTGGCTTCGTCTCGTTTGAAGAACTCGCCGTTGATATAGATCTCAACGTCCTGATTGCGCTCATCGGGCACGGCGGAATGGGTGCTGATGTCTTCGGTCGCGGTCAACGTCGCCTTACTCCTTCTGCCAACCACCTATGCCGGTTGGCAGGCTCGGGGCTTATGGTTCGACGCCGATGGTAACAGGGGTACCCAAAGGCAGGAATGTGGCCAAGGCCTCGATGACGGCGTTGTCGACCCGTACGCATCCGTGACTGACGTTGCTGCCCAGGGCCCACGGTTCATTGGTGCCGTGAATTCCGATGACACCTTCACCACCGTTGAACGATGTGAGCGTCTCGCTGTAGCCCGACAGGCCGTAGGCGTAGGGTCCGTAAATGCCGTCGGGGTCGCTGGTCTTCAGCAGGTCGGTGAGGAAGAACGAGCCATGTGGGGTCGGCGTGTCTCCGTCGCCGATGCCAACCGGGGCCTGCATGTAGACGGCTCCGTGTCGTCTGACGGTGAGTTCAAAGTCGTCAACATCAACTTCGATGGAGAAGGGGTTGATGGAGGTTTCCACGTCGTCGAGCGATACCCACGCTGTTGTTCCGTTTGGTCGAATGGGGAGGAGGACCTGTACCCACCCGGTGTCCAGCTGAGGTGAATCCGGGGGAGTGATGGCTTGAAGAACCAGCGGAGTGCCGTGACGGGTGGGATTGGTGAGTCGAGCCACCGTCTCCTCCGCTCCCGGTCGCTCATAGGCGGTCAGCACCGGGCCCCCGGCATGAACCACCAGCGTGCCCCTTCCAATGGTTCCGTTGAAACTGTCGTTCAGGCGTGGCGAGTGTTGTGGATCTTCGTCCAGCGTGGCTTGTGCCTGATCGGCGGTGGCAGAGGGCGTCGATGAGCCAACCTCGGTGTCGCCGGTGGTCTGCAGTGCAACCTCATCCGGGGCCGCCAGGTCGTCGCCCGGCTTGGCCGCAGCCACCGCTCGGCCGACGGCGAGGAGCCCCAAAACGCCGAAGACCCACGCCACCGCAATTGCTCGCAATGTGGCGCGGGTCTGGTCGGACATTTGGTTCCGGCTAGCCGGTGAAGTCGGGATCGGACTCGGTTGCCTCAGCGGCAGGTGTCTCGTCGTCTCCTTCGGAGTCATCTGCGGCGTCGTCGTCAGCGGCGTCATCGGAAGCGGCGGCGACCAGAAGCTGGTTGTCCACGGCGATGCCGAGTTCTTCCAACGCTGCAGCGGCAGCAGCCGAGTCCTCGTCGGAGGCAACTTCGCCGGTCAGAATGGCGGTAGCGCCATCAAATCCCGCTTCGGCACCAGCAATTCCCGTAGCAGCCAGGGCGGCAATGACCTGTTCTTCGGTCACGCCCTCGTCGGCTGGTTCTTCCTCAGCC
>JAHDFR010000053.1 GCA_020628065.1 Acidimicrobiales bacterium | reverse complement strand
GGAAACGGCGACACGCTGACCGTCGGACATAACAACAGGTCGATCCCGGCGCCCCCATCGTCCGGATCGGCAAACAGGTTGGCCACCGTGCGCTGCAACTCAACCTGGCGACGGCGGGCTTTGGCGATCTCCACCAGCGGAGTGGCCAGAGCCGCCTGATAGGTGGCTTGAATATGAGGGTTGAAATCGGAACTCCACGTTTCCGCTTCGGCGGCGTAGTAGGTGGCGAAGATGTCGGACCGGATTCTCCAGTCGACCTCGACGGCGTCAGTCAGATCCAAGTCAACCGGGACGCAGTCAACGCCGACACCGGAGAGCCAATCAACCCTGCGCTGGAACGCCCGCCGGACCGGTTGCGACACCACCACCCCGCCCAGGTCTTCGCTAACCCCCAACCGAAGACCGGTGACGTCGACAGGGTCAAGCTCAGCCAAAGCTTGATGATCGAGCGGGTAGCTCATCGGATCGGTCGACGGCCGAGCCGAAACCACCGACAGCAGCAAAGCCAGATCATCAACCGTTCGGGCCATCGGCCCCTGCACGCTGTAGAACGTTTGCGTCATCGGCCGCTCATCAAACGGCACCGTGCCCGGTGTGGCCCGATGACCGACTACGCCGCAGAAGGCGGCCGGGATGCGAATGCTTCCGCCGTGGTCAGAGCCAGTGGCCAGCGGAGCCATCTCGCAAGCCAACGCCACCGCCGAACCACCGGAGGAACCGCCGCACGACAACTCGGGGTTGAACGGATTGCCGGTAGCCCCGAACAGCGGGTTGACCGTATTGGCGCCGATGCTTCGCTCCGGAATATTGGTCTTGCCGATGACAATCCCACCGGCCCGACGAATTCGGGCCACGATCCCGGCGTCGACCTCGGGTACATGGTCGGCGAACTGAGGGCTGCCAAGCGTTGTCCGTAGCCCGGCGGTCGGCTGCAGATCTTTGATGGCCACCGGCAACCCGAGCAACGGCCGGTTGGTATGCGCCCCGGACGGGTCGGCCAGTTCGGCGTCGGCGACCTCCGCTTCGACCAAGGCCCGCTCCGCCGCCACGGTCACCATGGCGTTGACCACAGGGTCGACTGCTTCAATTCTGGCCAAGCACGACTCGACCAGCTCGGTTGACGACAGATACCCGAGAGCTAGCTGGCGACGGGCCTCGACCGCCGTCAACTCATAGGGCTCCACAGTCAACTACGACCGAGAACCTAGCGGCCGTTGACCGACCAGTGCCACGGCTCCGACGGCAGGTTGTACAACCCGTACTTGTGAGCGTGGGCGTTCAGCCACTTGTAGCCCGGGCTGGACCGGGTGCCGATACTGGCCCCGTTGTAGGTGAAGTCGATGGCCTTGCCCTGCTCGTGCTGGGAGAAACCGGGACGGGCGGTCGGCGGTCGGCACTGCGACGACGGCATCCGCCAGATGGCGTACTCGCTGGAACCGCAGTGGGACCGGCGCAGCTCAATCTGGCGCTGATGGTCCCGATAACCCCACCCCTTGAAGGTGATGCCGTCGGAGGCGGCGTGGTTCAGAAGCTTCTGCAGGTTGTCGGCGATGTCCTCGTGCACCCAGAAGAGACCGACCTTCACAATCTCATCGGAGCTGGGGTAGGTGGGGCGCGGGCCGCTACTACCGGCGGCTGCCGCTCGACGAGCAGCAGCGGCGGCCAGCTGGCGGGCCAGCTCATCGCTCTTGGATTTGATGCTGGAATCGAGCTCTTCGCCCATCTCCTCCAGCAGGGCCAGCTCGGTCAGGCGAGCATCGAGCCGGGCGTTGGCCTCCTCGGTCAACGTCGCCTGCTCATCCTTGGCCGCTTCAAGAAGAATCAGGCCCTCTTTGATTTCGGCCCGTACCCGCTCGGCGTCTTTGGCCGCCTGATCGGCGACCGCCTGCTGTACCGCCAGCTCCTCATAGGCGGCCTTCAGCGACTCACCCAGATCGATGTCCTGTTGGGTTACCGACAGAACCAACTGACGACGACGCACAGCAGCGTTTGGCTCGACGTCGTTCAGCAACGGGTTGGGGTGAAACTCGTCGTTGCCGACGAACGCCGAAATCGCCTGCTCCTGAACCTGGTCTTCCAGCTTGTCAATCTGTTGTTGCTGTTGCTGGACAGCACCGGTGGCCTCAATGAAATTGGCTTCGGCCAACTCAAGCTCGGCCTCGGCCGACGCCAACTTGACCTCCTGGTCGTTGACCTCGGACGTCAACACGGCCAGGGCGTCAGACAACTCGTCAAATGTGGCGGTGGCCACCTCAACCTCGCGGGCTTTGACCTTCTCCTGTTCCGCCACCTGCTCCTGTTCTTTACGGAGCTCGGTAATCTCCGACTCGAGATCAGCCGCGTCGGAAGGAAGGGCGGTGAACGCCAGGGCCAAAGCCATCAACAGGGCGAGAGTCGCCTTAGCGGCTTTATAGGAATGCAAAAAAGACATTTCGGTCCTACCGCCGCGCCACGAGAAATAGTAGCGCAACTGACATCAGCATGGTGGATACCCACCGACAACGCCATCTCATCGGGAACATGTCACCATGGGCTTTGTTCCATCCACTCATACGAGAACCAACGGTTGATCACTGTTCATTCCCGACCGGGGAGTCGTTGGACCCAGGGCCACCGCTCGAGACCACACCGCCAACGCTGTTGGCCCAAGTTGTCGTCGGTCGGATTCACCGCCACCAGATGCCACTGGATTCCCGGCCCACTAGGTTTAGGAGTGTGCCGTCACTACGAATAGCGCTCTGCCAGATCGACATCATCGTCGGAGACCTGGACCGCAACGTGGAACTGATCCTTGAGGCCATCAGCCGGGCCGAGGCCGCCGACTGCGACCTGGCCGTATTCGGCGAACTGGCCATCTGCGGCTACCCGCCGGAGGACCTGTTACTCAAGCCGAAGTTCATGGCCGACAATCGGGCCGCGCTGGCCCGGGTGGCCGCCGCCACCGGTGACTGCGCCGTGATTGTCGGCTATGCCGACGACGACCAGGACGCCCCGCCCCGAGAGGGGGAGAGCCAACTGCCGGGCGAGCCGGCCAACGGGGCCATCCTTAACGCCGCCGCCATCTGCGCCAACGGGGAAGTCAAAGGCCGCTTCGTCAAGCAGTGGCTGCCCAACTACAACGTTTTCGATGAGAAACGTTACTTCCGACCCGGCGAGGACTACCCGCTGTGGTCGATCGCCGGGGTGAACGTCGGCGTTTCCATCTGTGAGGACATGTGGGTCGACCCCAGCCCGGTCAACGTCATGGCCGACGGCGGAGCCCAGCTGATCGTCAACATCAACGCCTCGCCGTACCACTCCGACAAGGTTGAGGCCCGGGACGCCATGATCGCCCGTCGCATCGATGAGACAGCCACTCCCCTGGTGTACGTCAACCTGGTCGGCGGTCAAGACGAGTTGGTGTTCGACGGAACCTCGGTGGTGGTCGACGGTTCCGGGGCCACCATCGCCCGGTCGAAACAGTTCGAAGAGCAAGTACAGGTAGCCGACTTCGCCGTCACCGAACCCAAGCCTGTGACACTCCCGGTCACCGAAGTGACCTCCAGGAAGTCGGTGTCCCGGGGCGACCTACCTCCAATCCTCGAACCGCTGCTCGACCCGCTGGAGGAAATCTGGGCGGCTCTGGTTCTCGGTGCCCGAGATTACGTGCACAACAACGGGTTCACCGATGTGTGTTTCGGTCTTTCCGGCGGAATCGACTCGGCACTGACCGCCGCCCTGTGCGCCGACGCCTTCGGGCCGGAACACGTGCACGCCGTGATGATGCCGTCGCGGTACTCGTCGGACCATTCACTGTCGGATTCGGAGAAGCTGGTTCAGAACCTCGGCATCGATGGCCGGGTGATTGCTCTGGAACCGGCTCACTCCGCCTACATGGAGATGTTGACCCCATCGTTCGGCACCGACCCGTGGGGCCTCACCGAGGAGAACCTGCAGAGCCGTATCCGCGGGGTCCTCCTCATGGCGTTGGCCAACAAGTTCGGCTGGTTGGTGATGACCACCGGCAACAAGAGCGAAACCGCCGTAGGTTACTCCACGCTGTACGGCGACACCGCCGGAGCGTACGCCGTCATCAAAGACGTGTGGAAGCTGCAGGTCTACGAGCTGGCCAGGGACTACAACCGGCGGGCGGGCCGGGAGATCATTCCCGAGAACATCTTGACCAAGGCCCCGTCGGCCGAACTACGACCGGACCAGCGGGACGACCAGAGCCTGCCGCCGTATGAAGAGCTCGACCCCATGCTGATCGAGATTGTGGAGAACAATCGGACGGCAGCCGAGTTGATCGCCGACGGCCATCCGGAAGAAACTGTTGCCCGGATCGCCCGCTTGGTGGATATCGCCGAGTTCAAACGGCAGCAAAGCCCGCTGGGTACCAGAATAACCAAGAGGGCGTTCGGCAAGGATCGACGCATGCCCATCACCAATCTCTATCGGGGGACCTAAAAGGGGAAGAAATGAAACTTGGACTCATGTTTGCCAACACCATGGCTTTCGCCACGGCGCAGGGAGCCCGCAACCTTGGCCCGGCGGCCGAAGCGGCCGGGTTCGAATCGGTGTGGACCGTGGAGCATGTGCTGTACCCCGAGGGCTACGAGTCGGTCTACCCGTACGCCCCGTCGGGCAAGATGCCGGGCAGCGGTGACAGCCCCATCCCCGACCCCATGGCCTGGCTGTCGTTCATCGGAGCAACCACCTCCACCATCAAGTTGGCCACCGGCATCCTCATCCTGCCTCAGCGGCAACCGGCGGTGCTGGCCAAGTCAGTAGCCACTGTTGACGCCCTGACCGAAGGCCGGGTCATTCTTGGCATCGGTGTGGGCTGGTTGAAAGAAGAGTTCGCCGCGCTGGGGGTGCCGTGGCCGAAGCGGGGGGCCCGAACCGATGAGTACGTCGACGTCCTCCGTGCGCTGTGGGCATCCGACGGCGTCACCCATAACGGCAGCTTCGTGACCCTGGACAACGTCAGCTCCAACCCGAAGCCGCACAACGGTTCGGTCCCCATCCACATCGGCGGCCACAGCCGAGCGGCGGCGGAGCGAGCAGGGCGCATCGGTGACGGTTTCTTCCCCGGCACCGGAAACCTGGTCGAGCTGATCGACATTGCCCGTCAGACGGCGGCCGATGCCGGCCGTGACCCCGACGCCATCGAGGTCACCGCCGGAAGCGCCACGCTGACCAAAGACCCGTCAGGCTCAATAGAGGAGCTACGACAGATGGGTGTTCACCGTATGGCAGTGCCGTCGTTCCTGTTCGCCCGGGCGGCTGACAGCGTTGACGGCCTGACCGAGGCCATGTCGGAGTTCACCGCAGGTCTCACGTAGGACCTAAACGGTTCGACCGACCGGTCGAGCAACGTTGCCGGTCAGCAACTCCGGCGCCAAGATTTCCTCCAGGGGACCGGGGCGGGCCAGGTGGTAGCCCTGGATTTCGTCGCACCCCAGCTCGATCAAGGCCAAGAGTTGCTGCTCGTTTTCGATGCCTTCGGCCACCACGGTTAGATCAAGGCCGTGAGCCATGTCGATCATTCCTCGAACCACGGCCAGGTCGGCCGGATTGTCGCACATCGAATCAACGAACTGGCGGTCGATCTTCAACCGGTGACCGGGGAAACGGCGAAGCTGAAGCACCGACGAGTAGCCGGTGCCGAAGTCATCGAAAGCCAACCCAACCCCAAGGTCACGCAACACACCAAGATTCTCGATCATCGTGTCCAGAGTTCGGCGGGCCACAATCTCCTCGCTCAACTCCAACTCCAGCGACGACGGCCGGATACCCCTTTGGCCAATAGCTGCTTGAATCTGGCGACCGTAGTCGGCCACCAACAATTGCTTGGCCGAAAGGTTCAGCGCAATGCGCCGACTCAAGTCACCCCGCAGCCAAAGCTCCAGATCATCAAGTGCTCGATCCAACACATATTCGTCTATCTCGATGATCAGGTTGGATCGGTTGGCGATGGGCAAGAACTCGATTGGGGGAACCAAACCGCGCTCGGGGTGTTGCCAGCGAACCAACGCTTCGAGGGCGACCGGGTTGGAGGCGTCACCGTCAACGGCGGCCACGATTGGCTGATACCACAGCACAAGCTCGCCGGCAGCCAACGCTCTTCGCACGTCGGCCTCCACCGCTCGCTCCCGATCACGGCCGTCACGCAGCGAGGTGGTGAACGACGCATGCCGACCGCCACCGGCCATCTTGGCGTCGTAGAGGGCTAAATCGGCCGAACTCAACAAGTTTGCCGGATTGTCCTCGTCTTGAGGACAAACGCAAATCCCGGCACTGGCGTTGGGCCGAATGACGTGACCGTCGATCTCCAACGGCTGATTGATGGAATCCAGGATGCGGGTGGTGACCGCCTCGATCCATTCGATTCGTTGACCGCTGAACAGAACGGCGAACTCGTCCCCACCCAACCTGATGACGGCATCGGCATCCCGGGTGGCTTTGGATATTCGCTCCGCCACCTGCACCAGCAGCTCGTCGCCGACCAGATGGCCAAAGTTGTCGTTGACCATCTTGAACTCATCGAGGTCGATGTGGACCAGAGCGATTGGGTCGCCCATCTCCTCCATCTGTTTGACCACTTCGGCCAACTTGGTGTTGAACAACGACCGATTACCCAGCCCGGTCAGACCGTCGTGGTGAGCAAGATACTCGAGCCGGTCGATCAACGATCCAAGCTCATTCATGTCGTGGTAGCGCTGCAACGCCTGCCCGGCCAACGGAGCGAGATACTCCAGAACCTCAAGATGGTGGTTGGTGTAGGCCGCAGTGTCTGCAGCCAGACACACAAACGCTGCTCGAAGATCGTTGGCCCGCAACGGCACAAACAACGCCGATGACGCCGGCGAAGCTAACGGCCCGGAATCCAGCGCATCCGTGACTGATGCCCACTCCGGCACCATGGCCAGATTGGTGACGATGGCCGACTTGCCGGAGAGAACTCGTCGCAGGAACGAGCCTGGCTCAAGCCGTTGGAGCGGCAGCTCCGGGTTGGTGGAAGCGACAACCCCGATGCGCTCACCTTCTCCACGATCTATGATCACGGCGGCATCGTCAAAGGGAACGAGCTCACCGACGACGTCGACGATCCCGGAGAACAGTTCGTTCTCGTCTCGGGCTGTAGCCACGATCTCCAGACCCGTCAGCACGGCTCTGGCCTGAGTCAGCGAGCCCTCCGCCAGTTGGCGGCTACGCTCGGATGCCAGCAGCAGCTCTCTGAGTTCCGAAATGCCAATCCCATCGTTTGGGACGGGCTCAGGTGTCATGGCATCTGCTCGAACAGACCGACGCTGATCATCAGGTTGCCGTGCTTGTTTTCGCCGCCGAGCAAACAACCCTGCTCACCGAAGGTAAAGCATCCAATGAACGGCTTTCCCGACAGGGTCTCATTGATACGGTCGACTACATTGGCCAACTCGCCGTCGACCGCCAACCGACAACCGGCGCAGTAGACCACGAAACCGCCGTGGCTTTCCGCCCCATCCGTTCGGGCGGTCATGACCACATCACCGGCACGGCGGATCAGACTGGATGTGGTGCCTTCCATCATGAGTAGGGTCTGGCCCTCCTCGACGTCGGCGAACAAGGTGAGACCTTTGTCGTCGGTAACCCGTTCAGGGTGGATCAACGTGTAGTAGGGAACGCTGGAGCCGTGAAGGTCGATGGTTCCCGCTTGCCGCCCGAGGGGTCGCATGGTGGTGTCGCCCAGGACGTTGTTGTCGGCGTCGCCAAAGGCGGCATCGATGGCGCCTTCGGTCCATTCGTTGTAGACGACGGCTGCTGGTCGGCCGTCCAACTCTTCCAGAATTCTCCCGTCGCAGGCCGTCACCTTGGCTGACTTGCCCGAAGGCTCATAGCCACTCTGGAAGGCGGTGGACATGCGCTCGCCGGAGTAGAGGGCGGCCAGCGCCACACCGTCCGATCCGAAATTGTCATCGGCGAACATCGACCAGCCACCAGTGATGTCGTTGTCAGCAGCGGATCCGCCGACGATGGGGGCATGCCCGCCGGTCAGTTTGTTGATGGCTTCTATGACAAGCTCTTCCGAGCCCGGCGAAGAGTGGGTGAGAATCATGTCCGGCAACTCGCCCGGACGGCCGGCACGCTCCATGGCCGTCATCAAAGCTTCGGTGGCGGCTGCGGCGGGGTCGGTGTCAAACGAGACGAAGGCCGTACCGAAGTTCCCGTCGCCGTCGGAGACGCCCATGATGGCCAATCCGTTGCCGTCACAGCCGAAGAGGCCCTCCTCGGTCATGACACCCTGGCACGAACTGGTGCCGATGACGGGCACCTCTCCACGAACGCCTGAGAGGGCGTCAAAGGTCTGTTTCCCGAGGTCGGCGGTGAAGTAGGCCACCGCCAGATCCGGCTCGGACCCAAGACGATCCACCAGGGTCTGGTAGAGAGCGGTCACATCTTCAGGACTGTTCAGATCGGATTGGCCTACGGTTGCCAGCTTCATGTTCACCTCGATTGCCGGAAAAGGGTTATCCGCAAGATCGAGCAATCAACGGCTCCGCTTTAGGACGTGCGCGAGTAGGCGCACGTCCTAAGCATCAAATGGCTCTTCGGCCAAGGCCTCATCGCAAGGAGCCCACCAACGCTCATGGCCTACTCGCTAGGCTCCTTAGGGTTTGGCCGGGTGGCTGCTAGCAGTTCAAAAGGACCAGGCCTACACTCAATCGGGTTCGAGTGGGCACGGCATCAAGCTGTAGGGACACTCCAACATCAGGCCGGTCATGGCGGCCGGCCAACGGTGGAAAACGGAAAGCGGCCCCGCCCGGGTGAAGGCGGGGCCGCTGATCCACTGGATCATTGGGTGGGGGCGTGTAGGGAGACTCCAGTGGATATTGGTGACACAAGCGGAGGGAACAGTTGTCTTGTGTCACTACTTTGTCGGTTGCGATCCCGTTGACCGGGATCCCGTTTGACTTGTACTACGTACAACCGACCGGTGTGGATCTTTATGCCGGGCAGCTCGTGACAAGCGTCACGTACTGACGGCCAACCACATGATCAAGCCGAGGTTTCCTGTACTCCTTCCTCGGTGTCGCCGGCCTGATCACCATGACGATTGCTATGGTGATCACGACCGAACCGGCTCTTGCCTGAGCCTCTGCCGAAACCGGAGTTCTCACCCGGCTCGGCGTTTACCTTCTCTTCGATTCGGGACTGCATGTCGGCCAGTCGCTCGGCCGCTTTGTCGGCATCGATGCGCCCTTCGGCCACCGCTTCGTCCACTCTCTCCTGAATGCCGTCGACAAGGAATTGCACCAAGTCATCCTCGGAGATTCCCTGGGCTTCAGCCATTTCGGCCAGCGTCTGACCGTCGGCCCGACCCTGGCGCAGCTCATCAACCGAGAGGCCGAGGAAGTCGGCCAGCTGCTCGACGTTCTCGCTCCTGTTGGCGGCTCGCTTATGCATTGCCCGGTGGGCGCTGGACATGCGGTCACGAACATCATCGGCGGTGGCGTTGACCATTTGGTCGACTCGCTCGGCCAGCTGATCGCTTATCTCACCGGCCCGCTCTTCGTCGATCTTGCCTTCGGCCACCGCCTCATCGAGCCGGGCCTGGGCTTCGGCGGTCAGAGCGTCGGTGAGGTCGGAAACGGCAACGCCCTGCTCGTCGGCCACATCGGCCAAGGATTTGCCGTCCTGGGCGGCTTGGCGCAGCTCGTCGGTGGTGACACCGAGGGTGTCGGTGACGGCGTCACTGACACCGGCCAGGGCACCGCCCCGTGCACCGTGCCGGTGGCCCCGACGCCCGCTGTCCTTTTCGCTCTTGCCATCACCAGTATCGGTGTCGTCACTGTCGGTGTCGTTACTGTCGGTGTCGTCGACCGTTGCGTCGGCGTCCGAATCCTGAGCGGATGCCAACCCGACAGGGGCAAAGAACGAGCCCGCGGTCACCGCTCCGGCCACAGCCAGTACGGGCAGGCCGAATCGCCGCAAACGGCTGGGAGATTCCTCCGGCTGCTCATTCGGATTTGGATTATCAGTCATCATCGAGTCATGCGCTCCTGTTGGATCAAGGGGGAATAGTTCCACTTTGATCGCTCACTGTTAGGAGCTTGTGATGTCCGTTATAGGACTAGCAGAAGAAAGCGGGGGTAAAAGCCGGCCCCTGAACCTGTCAGCCATGACGAATCACGATGCGGTGTTTGCCCCCGTTGGTAAGCTCCAGCGGCTCGGTTTCGACCAGCTGTACGTCAACCAAACCCATGGTTTGTTCTTCTATCCAGCGGCGGATGAGGTCGTGCTCGTGCCGGTTCCAGCCTGATCGAGGCTCGATGCGTACGAGCAGGTGGTGAGCATCCGGCTGGACGATCTGCCAGCGCCGAACTCCTCTCACCTGGTTGAACGGTATGTAGAACGTGGCGGGGACCAGCTCGGTGCCGTCCGGTAGTCGCACCATGTCACCGCTGCGGCCGGTTACACCGGCCAAGGTCCGACCGGGGCGCCCGCATGGGCAGTGCCGGGGTCCCAACATGCCCAGGTCGCCGGCCCGATAGCGGATGAACGGCAGGTGACGGGCGTGAAAGTTGGTGATGACGATATTGCCGTTGCAGCCCTCCGGACACGTCCGGCCCTGGTCGTCCACCACTTCGACCAACGACTGGTGATCGGCCAAATGAAAATTCCCGGCCTGACACCGGTGGGCCATGATGCCACCGTCGTTGCAGCCGTACTCCTCCACCACCGTCGAGCCAAACGCAGCCTCGATGTCCTCCCCCCATGCCCTCATCAGCGGTTCGGCCATCGTGACGATGAGGCGGGGCCCCGGAAGCGTCCGCCCGGCGTTGAGCACCGCCGAGGCCATTGCGGCGATGGTCGAGGCGTAGCCGTACCAGATCTCGGCCCGACCGGCTGACGCCTTTTCGGCCCGCCGAAGACTGGTGGCCGGATCAACTCGAAGACCGCTCAGCGAGGCGTCCGTTCGCTCGGCCGCCAGGCGAAGCCGTTTCATGGGCCCGATTTTCTTCAAGCCGAGCGAGGACGGAAAGCCCAGAAGGATCCGGCGATCACCATACAGCACCCCCATCCGGGTACAGGCCCGAAGGTGGGCGGCGTAGGACTCGGCCCAGGCCTGACGATCAAGTGGATAGCTCCACGGGTCACCGGTTGATCCACCGGTGTGTTTCACCACCACCGGAAGCTTTGAGTGTTCGTCGGACAGATACGACGCAGTGTCGGCAATCATGTCGTGCTTGTCGACTATCGGGAATGCGCCCAGGTCGGGTGCCAGCCCCCGATAGGCGGGAACGTGTTTGATGGCGTAACGCAAGATTCGGTCGACGGCCTCGGACCGCCATGCATCACGGTCGGCCTGGCCGAGTTGCCACCACTGCTCGATCTCTTCGGATCGAGTCAGGTAGGCGGCCCCGAGCACCGGCTCGACCACGGTTCGGGTGGCTACCCCAAGTGCACGATGATAAACCTGGCGGCCAACCGACGGGGGCGCAAGCGCGGCGGCCGGCACCGCAGTTCCGGTCATGACTCAGACCACTGCACGGCCTCACCCAGCCGAGTGTCGGCCTGTTCTGTGTCGTGACTGCCGGCCTCGGCTTGTAACGCTATGGCCGGCGAAGCTGTACCAGTCGCCTTGGTCAACAGCTCGTACATTTGCAGCGACGGCGAGATTCGAAGCTCCCGTTCCAGCAGAGTCCGATACCGCTCATGGGTCCGGACCGCTTCACCCACGTTGCCCTCGGCCAGGTGAGCAACGATCAACGCCCGATACCCGGATTCTCGAAGCGGCTCGGCGGCCACAGCAGCGGTGGCGGCATCGACGGCAGCGGCATGAAACTTTGCTTCGCTCAGTTGCAGAGACAACGCGTCGAGCGCGTGCAGGCGAAGTTGACGCCACCGCTCCTGGTGACTGGAAAGCCAGTCTTCATACCAGTGGTTCAGCAGCTCACCGGTGAGCGACTCAACGAGCAGCTGAATGTCGCCCCGGGCATCATCGGAGGTGGCGATGATCTCGGGCAGCACCTCACCTTTGAGCACCCTGCGAGCGAGTTCGCCGCGGGCCCGATAGTCGACGTCAACCTCCGGGCCGAGCCCGAGCTTGCTCCGATCCACAACCAGCAGGTCCGGGTGCGACTGGGTGACGCGCCACAGCGCCGTCCGTAGATTCGCATTGGCCCGTGCATCTCGGACACAGGGCCACAGGGTCGACGAAACAATGGTTCGCTCCACCGGTTCGCGGCAGAGCGCCACGTAGGCCAGAAGCTTGGCTGACGCTCCGGTGACGTCGCAGGCATCCTCCCCTCTTCCGACGCCGAAGCCCGGAAGCAGGGACACCTGATATGCATCGCTGCGCGGCGCATGACGCATCGTAAGTTCCCTCCAAATTGATAGTACTCAAGTTAAGCTCTTATGTTGATTCAATGTCAAGCTGAAATACGCCACAACATCGGCTTATCAATTACGCAATTTGACTAACGCCGGTATCTTCCACTTTGTCTAGAAAACATCAGAGATATTGCCGCAATTTCTAATCCTCCGACAGCCGAGCCGCCCGAGACAGCGGCGGGGATTCAGCTTGTGACGCAGGCGTGACGCACCGGTGACGCCAAGACGACGGTTGCCCGACACATCAGAAGTAGGCCCGGACACGCCCTTGGATACACAGGGCACTACGGATTCGGGTACCGAAACCTGACGCTGTCGACTATCACCGGCCAACAGGTTCGACATGGCATCGTGCCGTACTCGAAACTCAATCCCGACGGTCGACAGACTTAGCGAAGACACCTGTCGTGATAGCAATATCGACGTGTCGATTCCTAAGCATTCTCTGAAGATCAGTGAAGTGAACGGCGGCGGGTCGGCCGGCATTGACAGTGCAATCAACGCCGGACACCCACTCTCCACACCAGAAAATCACAGCAGTCAGGGCATAAACGTGGCCGTTGTCGGCTGCGGATATTGGGGTTCGAAGCACATCCGCGTGCTTCACTCGTCGGCCGGAGTGGGCCGGATCATCGCTGTCGATCGAGACCGTGAACTCCTCACCCAACTCAAGAATCGCTACCCGGCGATTGACGTCGGCACCGACATCGACCGAGCCCTCCAGGGAGCCGATGCCGCCATTATCGCCACCCCGCCACGAACCCACGGCCCAATGGCTCAGGTTGCATTGTCGGCTGGATGCCACACGCTGGTTGAAAAGCCACTGGCCACCACAACCGCTCAAGCCGAAGCACTCATCCGTCTGGCCGACGAGCGCCAGCTGATTCTGATGAGCGGACACACCTTCCAATACAACCCGGCGGTGTGGAAGTTGCGGGAGTTGGTAGCCGACGGCGAGTTGGGGCGGGTACATCACATCACCACCTCACGGCTCAACCTCGGACTCTGCCAGGGGGACGTCAACGTTCTCTGGGATCTCGCTCCGCACGACATCTCGATCCTCAACTACGTTCTCGCATCCCAACCGACAACAGTCGCCGCGTGGGCGGCGGCTCACGCCCACCACCCGGTGGAGGACGTGGCGTATCTTCGTCTTCACTACGCTCATCCCAGCCTCAGCGCCCAAGTCCAGGTGAGTTGGCTCGACCCGTGCAAAACCCGGAAAGTAACGGTGGTCGGCAGCCGCAAGATGGCGGTCTACGACGACGTCGTCGCCGATGAGCGAGTCAAAGTGTTCGACAAGGGTCTCGCCATAGGTTCGGCTCAATCACATGAACAGTCGACCACGGTCTCCGGGCCGCCGGCGGCCGAGTACCGCACAGGCGGTGTTGAGAGCCCCTATATCGATCAGCGGGAGCCCCTGCTGCTGGAGGTTGAGGCCTTCGTAGCCTCCATACAGACCGGTTCGCCACCTTCGGCCGACGGTCGAAGCGGACTGGCCGTGGTTCAGGTACTGGAGGCCGCCGATCGATCGATTCAGATCGGGCAACCGGTTGAGGTGGACTACAGCCCGCTTTTGACTGACCACCAAACCCGCCCAGTGGCTGCGACAGCTGCAGCCGGAACCGCAGGGTGGTCGCTCTAGTGATGTTGGGTGCCCCCGAGCAACACAATCAGCAACGGGATTGCCGGGCCGTACCGTTCTACGCCCTCGGCCCGCAGCATCAGCCTTTGAGCGAGCAGTTCCACCAATGCCTCCGCGATGCCATCGAGAACGACGGGTTTGTCGGTGGCCCAACGGTCGAGCAGTTCGAAGCTCAATGGGCCTACTACTGCGGCACCGCTCATGCCATCGGTGTGGCCAACGGGACAGACGCCATTGAGCTAATCCTGCGAGGTCTGGGTATCGGACGAGGGGACGAGGTCGTCGTCCCGGCCAACACCTTCGTAGCCACCGCCGAAGCGGTGGTCGCCGCCGGAGCCAAACCGGTTTTCGTCGACGTCGACCCCGGCTCATTGCTGATCTCCGAAGGGTCGGTGCTGGCCGCCATCGGCCCCAGAACAGCCGCCATTATTGTCGTCCACCTCTACGGTCACGTCGTCGATGTACGGCCGATCAACGAAATAGCGGCACGTCATGGCCTGGCCGTTGTCGAAGACGCCGCCCAGGCTCACGGGGCAACCCTTCGCGGGGCCCGCACCGGCTCCCTCGCTCACGCCGGTGCCTTCAGCTTCTACCCGGGCAAGAACCTCGGAGCGTTGGGAGACGGTGGGGCGGTGACCACCAACGACCTGGGCCTGGCCCGCCGCATTCGGGTATTGGCCAACCACGGCCGAACCGCCGATCGCCACGAACATGTGGAGATTGGACGCAACAGCCGACTCGACTCGCTGCAGGCCGCATTCCTTTCGGCCAAGCTACCTCACCTGGACGAAGCCAACGAGCGCCGCAGGCAACTGGCCGACGCTTACGGCAGCCGGCTTAGAGACACCTCAATTCAACTGCCCACTCCGCCAGCGGGGACAACGTCGGTTCACCACCTCATGGCAGTACAGGTCGAAGGTAGGGACGGGTTCCAGCAGCGACTGGCGGAGCGAGCAATAGCCACCGGGATTCACTATCGCAGCGCCTGCCACCGCCAACCGGCCTTTGAACGGTTCGGACCGGGCTACCTCCCTATAGCTGAGCGTGCAGCGGCCCGGATCGTCTCCCTTCCCATGTTTCCCACCATGACCGATCGACAGCTCCAGCGAACCTGCGACGCCATCGACATGATCCTCACCGAGCGCCGACAATGAACCCTTCAACCATCGCCAGCGAAACCGAACCCGAACGCACAGGACCGGCATCGCACGATCCGATATCGCCCGTGCTGAGAGTCGACGTTCACGGCTTGGGCTACGTCGGCACGGTGACCGCAGCATGCCTGGCAGACTCCGGCCATCACGTCCGCGGACTTGACATCGATCAGACCAAAGTCGAACAGCTGCGTCGTCGCCAACCTCCGGTCGCCGAGCCCGGGCTTCAAACCATCGTCGAGCGCACCGTGTTCCTCGGACGATTGAGCGCTCATTGCAACAGCTCAGCGGCGCCGTTGGACTCGAACGAAAGCCTGAAGCACCGGCCGGATGCCACCGACGTTCATCTTGTCTGCGTCGGAACACCGTCACTCGACACCGGTGAACCGGACATCACGGCGGTCAAGACCGTGGTCCACCGGTTGGCGGCCGATATAGCCGCTCAAGTTGATCGTGCTGATCAACCCCAGCAACACTTCACGGTCATTGTGGTCAGATCGACCGTTCTGCCGGGAACCGTGCGGGCGATGGCTTCGGAAGTCTCCGAGAGCCTTGGTCTTCAGGCCGGCACTCACTACGGCTTGGCCATGTGTCCGGAGTTCCTTCGAGAGGGTTCGGCTGTTTCCGACTTCTTTGAGCCACCGTTCACCGTTGCCGGGGTCAGCGACCAGCGAACCGCCAACACCATCAGAACACTGTTCGGGTTTCTCGATCGACCGTTCCACATTGTCGGATTCGAGGAAGCGGAGATGCTCAAATACGCCTGCAACGCCTTCCACGCCCTGAAGGTGGCGTTCGCCAACGAAATCGGACGGGTGGCGCAGGCGTCGGGGGCGGACGGCCCCGCGGTCATGGACATTTTCCGTCAGGACGATCGCCTCAACGTTTCCGATGCATATCTGAGACCGGGTTTCGCCTTCGGGGGGAGTTGCCTCCCCAAAGACCTGAGAGCCCTGGCCAGCCACACCCGTCGCATGCACCTTCAGCTCCCGATCGTCAACAGTGTCCTGCGATCCAACGACACCCACCTTCGCTGGGCATTCGATCTCATTCAGGGTCGACGGCCACGCCGGGTGGCGTTCCTGGGCATCACCTTCAAGCCCGACACCGACGACCTACGGGAGAGCCCGTACGTGGCTTTGGCCGAAGCCCTCATCGGCAAAGGAGTGGACGTCACCATCTGGGACCCGGTGCTGGACCCGGCCCGACTGCGGGGGGCCAACCAGCGATTCGCCGACAACCAGCTCCCCCATCTGGCTTCGCTGCTTCAACCGACCGCCGACCACGCGTTGCAAGGGTCCAATGTCTGCGTGGTTGCCTCAGCCGATCCGGCCGTCCGCACAGCCTTGGACGCCAATCCGGACGTAGCCGTCATTGACGTCGCCACCATCTTCTCCCCCAGCATGGCCGCTCGAACCGTGGCCTCTGATGGGCGTCAGCCGGTGAGGTTGTCATGACCAAGGATGTCCCACGGGTGGTCATTCTCCTGGAGAATCTCCCGGTTCAACGCGATCGGCGAGTCTGGCGTCAAGCCAAGGTGCTGTCCGACCTCGGCCTCGACGTAACCGTCATCTGTCCGGCGGGCACATCCGAGATCAACCATGGAACCCGATCCGGCTGGGGACTGCTTGCACCCCGGATGGTGGACGGCGTGGAGATCGCAGCGTTCGTTCCCGCCCCGGAGCGAAGCGGGCCGATCGGCTTCGTCATTGAATACACCTTGGCCTGGATCCAGATGTGGCGATGCCTGCGCCGGTGCGACAGGGCCCAGCGTTCCAGCAGTGGTCGCTCCATCGGCGGTCTGCAGGCATGCAATCCTCCCGACATCTTCTTTACCCACGGGTGGTGGGCCCGGCGTGTGAACGCCCCGTTTGTGTTTGATCAGCATGATCTGGCTCCCGAACTGTTTGAAACCAGGTTCGGTCGGCGGCGAGGTTGGCGTTCGCTGGCCCACTGGGCGCTGATCGTCTCCGAGAAGCTCACCTACCGGACGTCCGACCGGGTCATCGCCACCAACGAATCCTACAAACGAATCGCCGTCCAAAGAGGGGCGAAGACTCCGAGTGACGTGACAGTGGTTCGCAACGGACCCGACCCCGACACCATGCGGCGACGACCGGTCTCCACTATCAACGTTCCCGACAGCAGGTATCTGGCCATCTGGATGGGCAACATGGGTCCGCAGGACGGAGTGGACGAAACCGTTCGGGCCATCGGCCACCTTGTGCATCGGCTGGGACGCCGGGACCTACACACTGTGTTCGTCGGCACCGGTGAAGTGCTCGACGACTGCCGGACCCTGGCCACCGACCTCGACCTTGACCGCCACGTCACCTTCACCGGCTGGATCCCCGACGATGAGGCGTTCCAGTGGTTGTCGGCCGCCGACATCGGTTTGAGCTCCGACCCTCCGGGGCCGCTCAACGACCACTCGACCATGAACAAGACACTGGAGTACATGTCGTTCGGGATGCCGGTGGCAGCTCACGACCTGACCGAAACCAGATTCTCGGCCGGACAAGCCGGGCACTACGCCAAGACCGGCGACCACCAAGGTCTGGCCCGAGCCATCGACGAGCTACTGGCCGACCCCGAAGCAATGAGACAAAAAGGACGCATCGGCCGAGACCGAATCGAACGCGAACTGAGCTGGCGCCATCAGGCCAAGAAATACGCCGAACTCTGGTGCGATCTTCTCGACTGGAGCAACTCGCAGGAGGCATCCGATGACCACGATGCACAGCACACCGCAAGACAACAAGCCACCGGCTGACCCGGTTCGATCCGGCCCTCACGCCAGCACCGGGCAGACCGAGGCGGCACCCACTGATCCACCGGGATATGAGTCGGTGGTTATCGGTGCAGCCGGCCGAAGCCGCTCGACTGCATCAACGTCGGCGCGGATTCTGGCCGCCCGCCAGGAGCTCAGGCCCAGACTCGGTGTCCGTACCGACACCGGGGTGATGTCGCCGATGGTCTTCGCCGTAGCTCTGGTGCTTCTTGGTGGAGTGGCCGGATATGTCATGGCTCTCTACTGGCCCAAGCAGTGGACGGCTGAGGCGGAAGTAGTGCTCGATCCGGGCAACGACCCGGTTGACCGTTATCTGGACACCCAGATCGTCATCCTCGAGAGTTCGGTGGTACTCGACCAGGCGGTCGAGCGGCTACCGGTAACCCGAACCTACGTCGAGGACTCTCTTGAGATCTTCCCCATCGAAGCCAGCTCGGCCCTCGCCCTCAACTTCTCAGACGACGACCCCGAGCTGGCCTTGGACGTGGTCGACACGCTGTTGAACGCCTTCATGACCAGCATCGAGGTTGAGGCCACCGACTTCACCACACCGCTTTATGAGCAGCAGATCACCGAACTGACCAGGCAACGCGACGAGTTGGAGAACCGCCTCACCTACCTCGAGTTGGCCAACGCTCGGGCCGACGCCATCGATCAGCCCCAGCCGTATCCGGCCGATGCCCGCCGATTGTCACTTGAGTCCGAGGAACTGCTCAGCCGCATCACCGATCTGCGCAACACCATCCTCGGCAACGAGATTTCACAGGCCGACCTCTCGAACGCAGCCATTGTCACCCAACCTCGACTCCTACCGGAGCCGACATGGCCCAAACCGCTGGCCTTCGCCGGTTTCGGTCTCCTGGTTGGTCTGGCGGTTGCGGTTGTAACTCTGTTGCTGGTGGCGGCGAGGCGTGTTAGCTGACGTTCAGTCGCCGCCGCTGGCCGTCAGGCCGGCCGTGCTGGGGGCCGCCGCCGTGGGTGTGCTGGTGATCCTGGTGCTGTCGGCCGTCGACCCGTTGATCGGCGTTGCCGGCCTGGTCGGCGGCGCTGCTTTCGGGGCAGTTGTCGGCGACCCGGTTAGAGCCGCCTACCTGTACCTGGCGGTCACGCCGATGATCGCCGGGCTGCCTCGAGGTTCGTTTCTTCCAATCATCCGACCCAGTGAGGCGCTGCTGGCGGTCCTGGCGGCAGCGATGGCCTTTCGATTCCTGGTGGACGCCCTGGAAGGTGATCTGGCCAGAGGGCTGTCGCTGTACCGGGTGACCAACCTGGACCGATCGCTGGTGGCCATGGCGGTCTTCAGCTCATTCGTTCCTCTCCTGTGGCGGGTGGCCCGCAGTTTCAAACCTCTGCAGGACGACTTCCTGTTCGCCACGGTCATGTGGAAGTACCTGCTGGTGTTTCTGATGATCCGCTTGGTGGTGGTCTCCGGCCGACAGCTACGCAATTGCGTGGCCATCATCGTGGTCAGCAGTTTCGTCGTCGGCTTGATCGCCATCGCTCAGGCCGTCAATGTCCCCGGCGTGTCGGAGCTACTGGCGCTGGCCCATCAGGAACCGGTGGAGGATCTGCAGAACAACAGGGGTTCGTCCACTCTGGGCACTTCCCACGGGGTGGCCGATGTGATGTCGTTCAACCTCGGCATGTTCCTGGTGCTCTGGTGGCTCAAGGTTGTGGCCAGACCGATAGCTGTCGCCGGGATCGTCTTCTTCGGTATGGCCTGCCTGGCGTCGGGACAGTTCTCCGGTCTGTTGGCTCTACTGGTGGCCGTTGTCGCCTTCGGAATGCTGACCGGCAGGACCTGGAGGGCGTTGGCCCTTTCCGTTCCTTCGGTCATGGTGGCCGGTGTCTTGTTGTTGCCGGTCATCCAAGCCCGCATTGCCGCCACCGATTCCAGCGGGGTACCGCAGAGCTGGCAGGCCAGACACTTCAACCTCACCAACTATTTCTGGCCCGAGTTGTTCCGCGACGGAAACTGGATTCTCGGGGTGCGCCCGTCAGGTCGACTCCCGTCGTTTGAACCGTGGCGGGAGTGGGTGTTCATCGAGAGCGGTCACACTTGGCTGTTGTGGACCGGGGGTATCCCACTGACCGTGGCCTACTGCTGGTTCACCTGGAGCGCCTACCGTGCGTCTCTTGCTCTAGGCACCTCGGATGCCGAAGACAAGGTGCCTGCGGGTCGCGCCGGCCGGGACGGTCCGTGGCGTCATCACCTGACTGTCCTGCGAAATCAGAGTGTGAATAAAGCGCTCGGTCTTTCAACCGCCATCGCATTCACGATTATGTTCGCCCTTATGACCTTCGATGTTCATTTGACCATGCGGGGGGTGGCGGACGTTCTGTTCCCGCTCCTGGCTCTCGTCGCCTCGCCGGTGGCCTGGGCTGATCGGGAACGATACGAGGAGCGAGTGGTGGGCCGACCGTTGGCCCCGTGGGGGCGGTTGCTATGACCGCCGTCGCTGCCCGCTCCGCCACCTTCGCCTTTGTCATTGCTTTGACCGCGGTTCTTGTCGTCGGCTTGATTTACCTTCTGGTTGTCAACAACTCCGGCCAGGCGGGCAGTGCCGGGGACAACAGCCCGGCGTCCGGCACCGCCGACCAATCGGATGTCGGCGGTGACCAGGACTCCACCGCTGCCGCCGACGAGATCGCTGAGGCCGCGCCTCAGGACGGGGCTGACGAACCGCCGGCTGTGGACGGCCCGGCTCCGACCGGGCTGGTAGCGGTCCAGGGGCCGGTGGCCGATGGGGCGACGTACGTCTCTTTGTCGTGGTCCCACATCGACGCCGGCAGCCATCCGGCACGATCGCCCCGCCCATCCGGGTTGGCCAGAGGTTACGACGTGGAGTGGGACGGGCAGATCGTCGGCTCTACCGACGTCGACGAAGAGCCGTGGGACGACATGGCCTACCGCCATGACCTGACCGGCGGTCTAAGCGCCAAACCGGATGCGACCTACCGCGTTCGCACTGTCTTTGATGACGGGCCGGGGCCATGGTCCGAGCCGCTGACAATCGACCTCTTGTCCGACGGTGACATCGGTGCAGTGTTCGTGGTGGACGACTACGCCGGGTCAGACATCGAGCAGGCTCAGCAGGCGGTGGATGATGCCGAGCAGTCCGGAGGAGGCATCGTTGTTTTCGGCCCGCGAACCTATGAGTTCGACGAACCGCTCCTGGTAACCGGCAACGGCATCCTGCTGCGGGGAGCGGGCGAAGACGAAACCATCATCCGCCCGGGCTACGCCGGGGGCGAAGACTCGTGTGGGCCGGTCACCGCCGTGCTGTTGTTCCGCGGCCGCTACGAGGAACTTGAAGCCAAGGTGGGCACCGAGGCACCAAGGGGTGCCAGCACGGTAACCGTCGACGGAGCCACCGATCTTGGCGTCGGAGACTTCATCGAGTTCGACGGTGTCCGAGGGCAGCTACCGACCTACGAATACACCGAGCTTGGGATCGCTCAAGACCCGTCAACCGGGCGCGACCTTCGATACCCGTTTGACGCCGGCCATGTCGTTGACATCACCACCAACGGCGACGGTCAGAACATCACCATCGATCATCCACTCAGCCCGTTCATCTCGAAAGGCTCGTCGCTGTACCGCTACACCCAGGGCATCGGCAACGGTGTTGAACTTCTCACGGTCGAAGGTGCCGGGCCCGAAGACACCTCCTATTACCGGTTGATCGACGCGTCCGGACAAATCGACTTTCGGGTGGCTGACGTGACCGTCCGATGGGCCAACCGGAACTTCATTGACGTCAGTGGGCACGGCATCACGATCGTCAACCTCACCGGGATCGACGGCGGCGCTGTTGGATTCACGCCGGAAGCCTGCAAGTACAAGGTCGGGGTGGGTCCGGCCACCAACGTGACCATGGTGGACAGCGAACTGGGATCGCTGTCCACCGATGAGAACATGTCGCTCATAACCACCCAGTTCTTGTACCGGGCGGTGTTCCGAAACACCACGTTGGGACAATCCAGGACCTACGGCTTCAACGAACACGGCGGCGGTAGCCGCGACGTGGTGGTGGAGAACAATTGGATCGGCGCCGGCCCTTCAGGCTGGTCGGGCATTTTGTTGGGCAACGACACCTGGGGTTTCGGAGGTGAGACCGCCATCAGGAACAACGCCTTCGCCGACAACGTGATTGACGTGTTGATGGTGGAGAACCCGCATGGCGTGGTCATCGCCGGCAACCGCTCAACCGGGTGCGCCGAGGCCTGCATCACCTGGAGCGGCTGGGGTGGAGTCCACGACGGTGCCACCGCCATCGACGACCCCGACGACTACGGGTCTGCTCGTTTGACCATCGCCGGGAACCGTTTTGAATCCGACGGCGATGGCCTCGATCTCGGCGTTGAAGACTCCAACGGCTTTCCGTGGGAGGGCGTGCGGGACGTGACCATCGTCGACAACCAGGTGATCGCCCCCGAGGGGGCAGCCCTCGCTCTTCGTGGTGACGCCTCTTCCACCGGCCGACTTTGGGTTGGTGGCAACGAGTTCACCGGTGAGCTGCGCTTCTCCGAGCCTGGCAACGACTGGTGGCTGTGGGACAACACCGTCAGCGGTGCCGACTCCGGCACCAACTCGAACGATGACTCGAACGGCTCCACCGAAATCGAGGTCTTGGTATCAGCGTCCGAAGCTCAGGATCTGCCGACCTGGGCCCGGCTACGACAGGAATGGGAACACCCCGGGGGGTGACAGTCATGACCGCAGGCCTGACTCAGGATCGACGGCTCGACGAGCCGACGGCGACCGTCTCCAGATGGGGTCTGCCGGTCAGAAAAGCCATCACTCCCGGGTTGAGGCGACGAGCCAAAGGCGGACTCAAACGTGGAGTCGACGTGACCGGCGCTTTGATCGGCCTGATCGTACTTTGGCCGCTGCTGGCCCTCGTGGCGCTGGCGGTACGCCTTGACACCCCCGGACCGGCCGTCTTCCGCCAGACCCGCCTCGGTGTCGGTCAGCGGCCGTTCGTGGTCTACAAGTTTCGGTCGATGAGGGTTGATGCCGACCCTGAGGTGCATCGCCGCTTCCTCACCGAACAAGACGAACAGGTCAAGGAACGCTCGTCGAAACACTTCAAGGTCATCGACGACAATCGGGTGACCAGAGTGGGTGGACTTATCCGCCAGCTCAGCATCGACGAGCTGCCTCAGTTGGTCAACGTCCTACGAGGTGACATGAGCCTGGTCGGGCCGAGGCCGGACATCGAATACGGGCTGGAGAACTATCAGCCCCACCACTTCCGCCGCTTCGAGGTCAAACCCGGTATCACCGGACTGTGGCAGGTCAGCGGGCGGAGCCGACTGTCGTATCAGGAAATGCTCGACCTGGACGTCCGGTACGCCGACACCTGGTCACTGGGCCTCGACCTGCGGATCCTGGCTCGCACCATTCTCGTGGTCGCCGCTCTCGACACAGCGGGTTGATCGCCAATCGACACGACCGGCCACTATCAGCACCTTGGCAAACCGCAGATCCAAAGGAGGGATAACAGTGAATCTGCACAACACAAGAATCATCGTTACCGGCGGAGCCGGTTTCATCGGCAGCCACGTCGTCGACGAACTTGCGACCCGAGGCAATCATGTGGTTGTCGTCGACAACCTGTCGACCGGATCAATGGAGAACCTGGATGTCCATCTTCTCCAACGGGTTTGCCACGAGAGCCAACAGACCGGACGCAACGGACTCGTCGGGTCCGCTCCGGCGGTAAGCGGGCCGAACCCGCCGGACGGTCGAGTTGATCTGATCCAGGCCGACATCACCGACGCCGACGCCATGGCCGACCTCATCACCGACGCCGAAGTGGTCATCCATATGGCGGTGGCCTGCGTTCGCACCAGCCTCAACGAACCGGAAGTGGTCCATCAGGCCAACACCACCGGAAGCCTCAACGTTGCCCTGGCCGCTCAACGCAACAGCATCAAGCGTCTGGTCTACGTCTCATCTTCGGAAGCGTACGGTACGGCCCAAACCGTTCCAATGGCCGAATCACACCCGACGGAGCCGACCACCGTCTACGGGGCCTCGAAGCTGGCGGGCGAAGCCTACGCCCGAGCCATGGGCCACACCTACGGCATGGAGGTGACGGTCATCCGACCGTTCAACAGTTACGGACCCCGCGAACCTCACAGCGGCAAACGGGCCGAAGTGATCCCCAAGTTCGTGCTTCGGACCATGGCGGGAGCCCGTCCGATCATCTTCGGCTCCGGTTTACAGACCCGCGACTTCACCTGGGTGCTCGACACCGCCCAGGGGATCTGCGCCGCCGCCGCCGAAGACATGTTGGTGGGTCGGACGGTCAACTTGGCCAGAGGACAGGAGGTTTCGATACGCCACCTGGCCGACAAGGTGCTCAGCATCTTCGGACGTGGTGGAGAGCCGCCGGTGTATGACGCTCCCCGACCGGGTGACGTCGACCGGCACTACGCCGATACGGCTCAAGCATCGGTCAAACTGAAGTGGGCTCCCACCGTCTCCATCGACGAGGGCCTTCGTCGCTACATCGACTGGCTCGACACCCAGGACATCGACCTTGAGCAGTGGCTGGCCACCGACGAACAGCGGAACTGGTAGCAGGTAGCTGTGGCCGTCTTGACAGGTGCCGAGGCGTCAGCTGAAGCGGTTGATGACCGGCTACGAGTGGTCAACCTTTTTTGGAGCATCTTGGGTGAGGCCGTCCGTCTCCTCACCTCTTTTGTGGCGTTGCTGCTGTTGGTCCGCCTGTTCGAACCGGCCGAGTTCGGCCTACTGGTCGCCGCCACCGGACTGTTCAACTCACTTTTCCCGTTCGCCGGGATGGGTGGCGGGTGGTTGGTGCTGCGACGTGTCACCGCCGAGTCTCACTCCACCATCGCCGCCTTGGCTTCGGCCAGCGGCATGATGCTGTTGGGCAGCGCCGTCATCGGACTGCTGGCCGCTGTGGCCCAGCCCGTCATCCTCCCGCAGATGTCTCTCACCACTTTTCTCGGTGTGGCCGTCAGCGAAATGCTGCTACTCGGCCTGGTGGAAACCACCTTGTTCGCCGCCCAGGCTGAACGGCGGCTGAAGGCCAAGGCGGTCACCTGGTCCCTGTACGGCACCGCCCGGGCGGCCGCCGCCGGCGCCTTGCTGTTCTTTGGAGGGGCCTCGGTCGGTCTGGGCTGGTGGATTCTGGCCACCATCGGCGTCGGCCTGATCGTGCTGACGGTGGCCCAACTGTTAACCGTCGGCGGACCGGTACGGCCTACCCGGCCAACAGTGACCGATGTTCGCCACGGTCTGCCGTACGCCTTGGGGTTCGGGGCCGAACGAGTCTTGTTCGTATCAGACACGGTCATCCTCACCGCCCTAGACAAAGCAACCGACGCCGGTCTGTACGCCGGCGCCCGGAAGTTGATGACCGTCACTATTGCTCCGGTCATCGCCGCGCTGCACGCGGTGAGCGCAGACTTGTGGGCCGCCGGAGGCCAGCGAAAGGTAAACGCTGAAGCCGTGGCTCGTCTGGCCTGGCGCTTCACCGCCTTTGGGATCGCCTACGGTATGGCCGCCGCCGGAGGGTGGATCCTGTTCGGCGACTTGATCGCCGCCGTCCTGGGGCCCCAATATTCGGAGAGCGCAGCGATCCTCCCGTGGCTTAGCATCGTCCCCCTCCTACTGGTGTTGGAAGTGTTTGCCGGTACGGCACTCACCGCATCCGATCACCACCGCCACCGGGTGGTCGTCACTTTGACTATCGGGGCGTTCAACATCGCCGCCAATCTGGCCTTGATCCCAAGCTGGGGGTGGCGAGGAGCGGTAGCGGCGTCGCTTTCCGCATCAGTTCTGCATGCGGTAGCACTGTGGGCCGTTCTGCTTTGGGCCGCCCGTTCAACTCGACTCGGAGATGATGAGACATGAGTGCTTCCTATGAAACACGACCAGCCTTTCGTTCTCGGTCGCCAGTTGAAGGACCCGACTGGGACGCCATCGTCGCTCACAGCCGGCACGGGTCGGTGTATCAAACCGCAGCGTGGGCCGAGGCCAAGGGCGAACGAACCGAGCGACAGGTGGTGGTGCTTCGGACCGGCAACGACGACTCGATCTTGGGTGGGGCCCAACTGCTGATTCGACGCATCGCCCCCGGAGTCACCGCCGCCTATGTTCCCTATGGCCCTCTCGTTCTCACCGACGCCGCACACAAGCCAACCGCCTCCGTTCAACGACTGGTTGACCTCATCGAATCCCGGGCTCGGGACGCCGGATGTGCCGTAGTGTTCATTCAGCCACCGCGAACGGACCGGTCGATCGAGACGGTCCTGACGCAACGGGGTTATCGCCCATCACCGCTTGAGGTTGGAACGTCGGCCGGCATCGAGGTGCCATTGGATGTCAGCAACGACGAGATGTTCAACCGGCTGGTGAAAGTTCGTCGGCGCAATGTCCGCCGCTCCGAGCGGAGAGGAGTCACAGTTGACCTTGTCGGGCCTGACCATCTCCCGATGCTTCACCGTTTACACACGCAGTCGGCTCGCCACCACGGCTTCGACCCGATGTCACTCGATTACCTCAACCGACAGTGGACGGCGCTGGGAGAGGCCGGCTATCTCCACATCTTCGCCGCCTCCATTGAGGGTCAGGTCAGAGCTGCCGGAACATGCCTGGCCTACGGCCCTCTGGCTGAATTCAAGTTGACCGGTTGGGACGGATCCGACATTGCCGGCCGAGCATGCATCAACGACGCCACAAATTGGGCGATGATGAAGTGGGCCAATAGTCGGGGCTTCGAGCGATTCGATCTGGGTGGCCTGCCTCGGGAGTTGGCGATCGAGGCATTGGAACAAGGCTCCGACGAGCGGCTGCGAGGCACGTCGTCGGAGTTCAAACACGGATGGGGAGCAGAGGTGGCTATCTTCCCGACAACATTCGAGCGTCTTCTGAGACCCGTTGGGCATCTGACCTATCGGCTTCCTTCCCGATTATTGAGCGACGATGGCTGGGGTGGCCGCATGATCAACTGGGTCCGGCGGACATGAGGCTCGTCGACCCCTGCACCGATCCGGCCTGGAGCGATCTGGCTGACCGTTACGGGCGACTGTTCCATTCGCCCGCTTGGCTTCGCGTTGTCCGTGACGGCTACCGGCTACACCCTCGGGCCCTGCTTGGCGACGAGGGAGGGGTCGCCTGGGTCGACTTCGACGATGTACGCGGTCGACGATCGGTCTCGCTTCCGTTCTCCGACTTCGGCGGCCCCATAGGGACGGACCCCGCGGCCGTGCTGGAGGAGATGTCAAGCTGTCGGCAACACGAACACTCGGCGACGGTGATCCGAGTGCTTGAAGCCGACAGCCCGATCCATCAGACCTCCAACGGGACCGCCGCAACCGACGAGTTGAAGCCGGTCGGCCAGCTGGCTTGGCACTGGGCCGACCTCCTGGCCGACGACACATCAAGCGACCGATTGTGGTCAGCGCTCGCCTCCGGAGCCCGTCAGAACGTCCGCAAGGCCGAACGAAGCGGCGTGGCGGTTGAGGTTCGCAACGATGTCGAGGCGATGGACACCTACTACCGGCTTCACCACGGTCTGCGAAAAACCAAGTATCGGCTGCTGTCCCAACCGTGGTCCTTCTTCGCCGCCGTGCATCAGCACTTCGGGCCCGACGACCTCAGGGTCGTGCTGGCCAGACAGAAGTGTGGCTCCAAGAGTCCGGCCGTGGCCGGTGTCCTGTTGCTGCGCCATCGGGACTGGGGCTATTACAAACTAAACGCTTCCACCGGGGCGGCTTGGGAGGTGCGGGCCAACGACGCCGTGATGTGGCGGTCGATGCTGGAGGCTCGGGACTGGGAGTGCCGCTTCTTCGACTTCGGGGTGAGCGACGTTGATCAGCCCGGTCTGATTCGCTACAAGCGAAAGTACGCCACCGGCGACGGTCGGGTTGTGGTCATGCGGCGGGACGGGGACGAACAGTCGTGGCGGGCCAAGCAAGCCGATCGTCTCCTGCCTCAGGTGACGAGAGCTCTTACCTCAGACCGCTGTCCCGACGCCATCGGCGGCCAGGCGAGTCGGGTCCTGTACCGACTGTTCGGTTAGCTCAGGTGACGAGTCGAATCGAAGTGGGCGACACCCGATCAGACACCCAAAAACGGAACGACGCGATGGTTGGGTTCCAACCATCGCGCCGTTCCGTTCCCTCACATCGAGTGAAGGCTGGTGCTAGTCGAGTCGGCTAGGAAGCAGCCGAGCACACCGTGTTGGTAATCAAGGCGGCGACCACATAGGGGTCGGCGTTGGCGTTGGGGCGACGATCCTCGATGTAGCCCTTCTTGTCCTTCTCCACCTGCCACGGAATACGGATTGACGCGCCGCGATCGGACACGCCGTAACTGAACTGGTCGTAGCGCTGGGTCTCGTGCTCACCGGTGAGGCGCTCCTCGATACC
>JAHDFR010000052.1:19824-28415 GCA_020628065.1 Acidimicrobiales bacterium | reverse complement strand
TGAAGGGACGATTCGCGAACCCCGAAGGGGCGAACCTGATAGGGCGACTGAAACGGTGACCGCTGTTTGGTCTGGTCCGTGGTGGTGGCTATACGGCCGATATGTCGTCGATGACGATGGCACCGGGTGCAAGTTCGACACCGCGGAGGCGGTAGGCCCGGGTTCCGTCCGAGACATATACGTATCTGGTCGAAGGGTTGCTGGCATCACGACCAAGGGTGGGCCAAGCGCCGGCAAACGTGTAGAGGCAGCTCATGCGCTCGGTCGTAGCTAAACCAGTCGAGGGCCGATTGGCCGGCCTGGGCGAGTTGGCCGGGAAAGTTCTCGGCGAAGATGGCTGCGCGATCATTGACGCTGACTCGAAGCGATTGCCAATCTGGCGATTGCACGGTCGGTTACGAGGCTTCGTCGAGTGCGCTGGCGGTCTCTTCCAGAGCCTTGGAGAGGGCTCGTGCTCGAGTTCGGTCGCGGTCAGTCACGTTGGAGGGTCGAGGCTCGGCAGCTCGGTCGCGAGCTTGCTGAAGGCGCTCAGCACTCCAGCCGAGCCGTTGAGCGATCCCCTCTAGCGACTCAGTCTTCATGCCTCAATCATACATCGACGTCGGCGCATGACCAGATAGACGTCGCCGTCGAGGAAGACAGGCCAAGGGTTCAAGTAAGACCCTTCGTGGCCAAAGGCTCGATGTTTCGCCTTTGGCGAAACTCGAATCAGCTCCCGAAGGGAGCTGCCGTGCGCGAGGAGGGACTTGAACCCTCACGTCCTTGCGGACACAGGAACCTGAATCCTGCGCGTCTGCCAATTCCGCCACTCGCGCGAGTGGTATGAACGACCCACCACGAGGTACCTGTTAGGCAACCAACTCTGGCGTGGTCGAGTTGTGCGATGCATGCTACCGCGGAATGCTGTTCATACGATCACATATTCCGGCTAATAGTTAGTACCGTGGAGGTTCATGGTTCTGAAAAGTTTTGAGGACCGTCTGGAGCGCATAGTCGAGGGTGTGTTCTCTCGCGCGTTCAAGAGTGGACTCGAGCCGGTGGAAATCGGCCGTCGGCTGATCAGAGAGATGGAAGCAAGCCGCACGGTCGACGTGAGCGGGCGGGCTCTGGCCCCCAATCGGTTCGTCGTCCGGCTGTCCGAAGAGGATTACGGTCGCTTCTTTGACGAACAAAACCAGCTGATCGCCGATCTGGCCGCCACGGTGCGCACCTATGCCGCTCAGGAGCACCTGAGCTTTCTCGGCCGTGTATCGGTCGAGCTGGAAGTAGACGAGACGCTCGGTCTCGGCATTTTCCGGTTGCATCCGTCCTACGACGAACGTCTCCCCGAAATGGAGCCCGATGGCTGGTTGGAGGGACCGGACGGGCTTCGCTATCAACTCAAGTCCGGCGTGATGACCATCGGACGGTTATCCGGGTCCGACATTGTGTTGAGCGATCCGAACATCTCCCGTCAGCACGCAGAGTTGCACGCCATGGGCGACAACTATCAACTCATCGATCTTGGCTCCACCAACGGCTGCAAAGTCAATGGTCAGCGGATTGAACGTCACGTTCTGCGCGACGGGGACGAATTGACGTTCGGGCCGATCAAACTCCGTTTTCGCCGGCCGTAGTAGTCCTTCCCGACAATCTAGGCAATTTGACCTACCCAAATCCCTCTCGTGTCTGACGCTCTCCTAACTCTGTTGAAGTGGTGCTTGCTAGCCTTGGTGTACCTGTTCTTCTTCAGGGTGCTACAAGCAACTTGGACCGGATCCACAACCAGCGTGGCGGTACGAACCGTGGGTGGTGGACGAGGTCAAGGTGGCGGCAGAAGGCAACGAAGAGGCTCCGGGGCTGGGAGCGCACCTGCGCAGGCACCAAAGATGCCTATCGCAACGCGGCTCCACGTTCTTGAACCACAAGCTTTGGCAGGCAGGACATTTGAGATATCGGGGGAAGCAACCATTGGGAGAGCCGCGGGCTGTCAGATCAGCCTCGATGACACATATATGTCGCAGCTGCATGCCCGGGTTTCCCCCGGAGGTCAAGGCCTCGTGATTGAAGACCTCGGTTCCACCAACGGAACCTATTTGAATCGCCAGAAGGTCACCGGTGCCGTCATTGGTCAGCCGGGTGACCGGTTGCAACTGGGCGGGATTGTGATGGAGCTCGCTTAATGCGCCTTTGGGGAGCGACCGGCTCGCACGTGGGAAACGTGCGGGAGATCAACCAGGATCGGGTCTACTTCCGCGGCGCCGTTGCTGCCGTCGCCGACGGCATGGGCGGTCACCAGGGTGGCGAGCGGGCGGCCGAGCTTGCCATAGGTGAGTTCCGCATCGTACGAGCACAGTTGAGTCCCGAAGAGTTGGTCGACGTGGTCGAGGAGGCCAACCGGCAGGTCCATCACCAAGCGGTCGACCCTGATCTGCGAGGCATGGGAACCACCATGGTCGCCCTGAGCCTTCACCCCGACGGGACCATGACCGTGGTCAACGTCGGTGACAGCCGGGCCTACTGGCTTCGAGGCGACACGTTGGCCCAAATCACCGAAGACCATTCCTTCGTTGAGGATCTGGTTCGTCAGGGCCGGCTAAGCCCGGAAGAGGCGGCCGTTCACCCGCAACGAAACATCCTGACCCGGGCTCTCGGTATTGCCGACAACGTTGAGGTCGACCGGTTCGAAATCGATCCTCAAATCGGCGACCGTCTTCTGCTTTGCAGCGACGGCTTGTTCAACGAGGTCACTCCAGACGAGATAACCAAGATCTTGTCCGACCACGAGGATCCGACCGAGTCGGCCAAGGCGCTGGTGGCCGCCGCGCTGGAGACACCGTGCCGGGACAACGTGTCGGTTGCGGTGGTGAACGTGGTGGCGGACAGCCATCCGGCGGTGGTCGGAACAACCGGCGACCTCGGCATCGATCTGTCGGCGACGGGCGATCCATCGGCCAACATTACGGCCAAACTCCCAGTGATCGAAGATGCCAACGTCGTCCAGATCGGCGAACGTGACGCCGGCGGTATCGACACCTTGGTTGCTGAAGGCCAGCCGCATCCCGGAGGGCAGGTCGCCTCCGAGCAGCGACGGCGACCCGACGGTAAATACGACAACGGTCAAGTCGACGCCGAGTACGAGGTCAACGGATTTGCCTCGTCTCCCGTTCACGAATCGCCCGACGTCGACGGCGACCTCGGCCAACAAATGGCTGACGGTATCGGCGGGGCGTCACCCTCAGGTCGACGGGCGTCGGCCGATATGGCCGGTTCACCTCTCGACTACGACAGCGGCCTGCATGAGAACGCCACTACCACCGGCGTTATCGACCGCGCCGACCTTGAGCAGGTGCGGCAGCCGATCCTGGCTCCAGCCGACACGGTCTCCCGTCGCCGACGGATTTGGCCGTTGCTGGTTTTGCTTCTCACCGCCGGCCTGGCTGCCGGCGTCTATTTCGGAACGCAGCGGATCAACGACTCCTCCTATCATGTTCAGGTGGTTGACGGTGAGCTTGTGATCTTCCAGGGTCGCGCCGGCGGTTTGCTTTGGCTTGAGCCGGTTGAGGTGGAGCCACAGGGGCGGATGTTGGAAGATCTAACCGAGGCTTCCCAAGCCACGGTGGCCGGATGGGCCAACTTCGACTCGCTTAAGGACGCTCAGCTTTCAGTTGACAACCTGGAGACGGCCGACGTCGAAGGGGTTGAAGGTTCGACTGGCGCGGCAGACAGCGACGGTGACACCGATTTCGAGACCGATGTAGAGGGCGGAACCGAGGGTTCGACCGGGCCGGGGTCGTCCACCACCGACGGCGGCTAACACTTGAAAGCCCGCACTCTTGAGTTGGGCCTGTTGGTGTTGGCCACGCTGGTCACCGCCGTTGGCTTCGTTACCGTCGGTTTGAGCGAGACCGCTGACTCGCCTGACGTCACTTTTGATCTGCAAGGTGAAGTAGGCGGTTTTCTGGCTGTAGTGGTGGCCCTGTTGTTGGCCGCCCATGTGGTCATCCGCCTGTTCGCCCCGTTGGCCGACGGGATGCTGTTTCCCTGTGCCGCTCTGTTGAATGGCCTGGGATACGTCATGATTTCCCGGCTCGATCAGGGTCTGGCCGACAGCCAGTCGGCGTGGACGTTCATCGGTATCGGTGCGTTCTGCACGGTGCTGTTAGTGGTCGGAAGCCCCCGCAAACTGGAGCAGTACCGCTACACCCTGGCCATCGTCGGTGTCGGCTTGTTGCTTCTTCCGTTGGTGCCCGGCTTGGGTGTGGAGATCAACGGCGCTCGTATCTGGCTGCGTGTCGGGCCGTTCTCCATCCAGCCCGGTGAGTTCGCCAAGGTGGTTCTGGCGGCGTTCCTGGCCGGCTACCTGGTGGACAAGCGTGAGGTGTTGACGCTCACGGAAACCCGGTTTGCCGGACTGCACCTGCCGGCCATCCGCCACTTTGGTCCGTTGCTGGCCGCTTGGGGTATAGCCCTGATGGTGATGATCGCTCAGCGGGACCTCGGCTCATCGCTGCTGTTCTTCACCTTGTTTGTGGTCATGTTTTATGTGGCCACCAATCGTGCGGCCTACGTGTTGATCGGCATGACCATGTTCTCCATTGGTGCGGTGGTGGCGTGGCGGACGTTCAGTCACGTGCAGCGCCGGGTCGATATCTGGCTCAACCCGTTTGAGGACCCCAAGGGCGCCGGTTTCCAGATTGTGGAGGCGGCGTTTGCGCTGGCCGACGGTGGGGTGACGGGGACGGGCCTCTCTCAGGGCACGCCGAAGAAGATCCCCTACGCCGCCACTGACATGGTGTTCGCCGCCTTCGGTGAAGAGTTGGGTTTGCTTGGTGCTACCGGTCTGTTGGTGACTTTCATGTTCTTCGTCGCCTCGGGCTTTCGGGTGGCCACCAATGCCCGTTCTCCGTTTGAGAAGCTGTTGGCTGCCGGGCTCACCTCGCTGCTGGGCTTTCAGGCGTTCATCATCATCGGCGGTATTCTTCGGGTCCTGCCCCTCACCGGTGTGACCCTGCCGTTTGTGTCTTACGGCGGATCATCGCTGATCGCCAACTACGTCATCTTGGCTCTGCTTGTTCGTATCTCGCACAACTCGATGGTTCAGGCCGTCGAGGAGGCTGAAGAGTTGAAGCGTACGGCTGGCTCGCTCACGGTGAGCTCACGTACTCAAGCCGGTTGGACGGCGGTCTGATGGGTTATCGCAGCCGATGAATAAGCCTCTGCGCCATGTGATGGCGGTCTTGTTGGCCTGCTTCACCATTCTGTTCATTCAGCTGAACAGGATTCAGGTGTTCGGGGCCGAGGCGCTGATCGAGAACTCGGCCAATACCCGCACGATTCAACGCAACTTCGATCGTGATCGAGGCTTGATTTCCACCATCGACGGGGTGGTGGTGGCCGAGTCGCTGGACACGCCGGGGGAGGTGTTCAGCCAACAGCGCAGCTACCCCCACGGCAGCTTGTACGCCCACTCGGTCGGCTACCTGTCGTTCAACTTCGGCGCTGAGGGAGTGGAGCGAACCTACAACGCTCCGCTGACCGGTACCACGCCGACTCAGGAGCTAACCGACCTGACCAACATCTTGACCGGCACCGACCAGGTCGGCAACGTGGTGTTGTCGATCGATCATCGAATGCAGGAGCGGGCCAGAGCCGAGTTAGGGGAGCGCAGCGGGTCGGTGGTGGCTCTCGATCCATCCACCGGTGCAATCCGGGCCTTCTGGAGCTTCCCCTCGTTTGACCCCAATCGATTGGCCGTCAACGACGGCTCTGTGGCCAATGAGGCTTGGACCGAACTATTGGAGGCGGAAGGTAATCCGCTGCGAGCGGCCATGTACCGGGATCGTTACTTCCCCGGTTCGACGTTCAAGGTCATCACCGCTGCGTCCGGGTTGGAGAACGGTCTGATAACGGCTGAGCAACCGGTCTTCGAGGAGTCCGACGGGTATGTCGCTCCGTTGACTGATCGTCCGCTGACCAACTTTGCCGGCGCCACCTGTGGTGGCAACCTGACCGAGCTGTTGGTGGAGTCGTGTAATACCGGATTCGGCGAGCTGGCCGCCGAGATCCTGGGGCCGGAGCGGTTGACCGACACCGCTCAGAACTTCGGTTTCAACGTCAGCCCGCCTTTTGATCTGGCCGACCCGGTGGTCAGCGAGTTCCCTTCCGACTACGGATCGCTCATCAACAACGACGTTCCGGCCGGAGTGTATGAGAACACCCCCCTACTGGCCCAGGCCGGCATCGGCCAGTTCGATGTGCAGGCCAGTCCGTTGGAGATGGCCTTGGTTGCCGCCGCGGTGGCCAACGGCGGCCAACTGCCTACGCCGCACGTCGTCGAACGGGTGGAAAACTCGGTGACGTTGCAAACCATTGACGATGTCAATCCCGGTTCCTGGCAACGGGCGATGTCCGGTGACACGGCCCAAACGTTGGCTGAACTAATGGTTCAGGCGGTGGAGCGGGGTACGGGAAGAGCAGCGATTGTGCCCGGTGTGGTGGTTGGAGGTAAGACCGGGACGGCTCAGTTGGGAACCGACCCGCCGCAGTCCCACGCCTGGTTTATTGCATTTGCCGGTCGCCCTGGTGAGGCCGCCGATTTGGCTATCGCCGTGCTGGTGGAAGCCAACGAGAATGCCGGCAATCAGACCGGTGGCGGTGTGGCCGCCCCGATCGCTCGGGCCATGATCGAGCAGTACTATCAGAGCTTCGGCGAATAGCTGTCGGTCGGCACCTGCATTCAAAAATTTTCCGTCTTCCGTCGCCTTCCGTGTCGCTGCCTGGCGACTGGTCGAACCGATGGTTCTGAGGCGCTAAATCATGCGGGTTCCATTGCCGTCGGGAGATGGCATACCACTTCGGCATCATTGCAAAGTATTGCAGATGTGAATCTGTCAGCGCCGCTGCGCGCATGTCACCCGGCAGAGCTGAGTAGCATATGTATGTTGTGACCAGCACGTCGGCCGCTCGCCCGGTCCTCAATGGACGCTACGAACTGCATCGTCGAATTGCCCGCGGGGGCATGGCCGATGTGTTCCTGGCCAAGGATCAGCTTCTGGATCGCCCGGTGGCGGTCAAAGTGCTGTTCCCGCAGTACGCCGCTGAGCCCACTTTTGTGGCTCGGTTCCGGCGGGAGGCTCAGGCCGCCGCCAATCTGAATCACCCCAACGTGGTCGCGGTCTACGACTGGGGCGAGCACGACGGCACGTACTTCATTGTCATGGAGTATGTGGAAGGCCAGACGTTGGCTGATGTCATCGCCGCTCAGGCCCCGATTCCGGGTGAGAGGGCGGCCGAGATAGCCAACGAGGTCGCTGTTGCTTTGGGCTTCGCCCATCGCAACGGCACGGTCCACCGCGACGTCAAGCCCGGCAACATCATGATCACCGAGGCCGGTCAGGTGAAGGTGGCTGACTTTGGTATCGCTCGTGCCTTCGGCGGCACCGATGACGAGTTGACCCAGACCGGGTCGGTCATGGGAACCGCCACCTACTTCTCGCCGGAACAGGCCCAAGGCAAGACCGTCGACCCCCGCAGTGACCTGTATTCGCTGGGCGTCGTCCTGTTTGAGATGGTGGTTGGTGAGCCGCCCTTCCTCGGCAACACACCGGTCGCCATCGCCTACAAGCATGTGCAGGAACAGGCACCGCGGGCCATCAGTCGTAACCCGAATGTGTCGCCCGCCATGGACGGCCTCATCGCCCGGTTGTTGCAGAAGGATCCGGCGGACCGGTACCCGGCGGCTGAAGAGCTTCGGGCCGAGCTGCGACGCTTCCGCAACGGGGAGATGGCTGTCCCCGGGGCTAACGGCACAGCGGTAACAGCCGCCGTCGCCAGCCCATACGCCCAGAACCAGTTCGACGCTTCTCAAGCAGCTCCAACCGCTCAGGCTCAAGCGCCGGCTGCGTACACCCCGCCGGCTGATCAGGCGGCTACTCAGTTCGCCTCCCCACCGGTAGCCAACCCTGGCATGGCGCCGGCACCCGCTCCTGCGCCGCAGGCTCCGGCCGCCTATGACCCGACGGCCGCTATGCCCATGGGGCCGAACACCGCAGCCATGTCGGTCCGGGAGACATCCAACACGTCCCGGGCGCTGATCGATACGTCCCGGGCCATCCCGGCGACTGCTGCTCGATCCCAGTCGGAGCAGATCGAGGAGTATTACGAACCCCCCAGCCGTACCGGCATGTTTGTCATCATGTTGGCCATCTTGTTGGTTGGCATGGTTGGTCTGATCTACTACATCGCCGGCCAGATTCAGGCCAACAACGAGGAACAGGACGTTAACGGCGACGTCGAGTTGGTGATTGTTCCTACCGTCGAGGGTGAGAACGTCAATACGGCTCAAAACCGTCTTCGTGACGAGGGCTTCGTAGTCGAGGTTGTGCTTGAGAAGAGCGACGAAGAGGCCAACTCGGTGATCAGGCAGGATCCCGGCCCGCAGGAAGAGGCGGAAGTTGGGTCTACCGTGACGCTGTTTGTCAGTGAGCCGGAAGAAGTTGTTCAGGTGCCCCCGCTGGTCGGTATGACACTGGATGCCGCTCAAGATGAGCTGCGCCAGTCGGGCCTGAGCGCCGAGATAACACGCGAGTTCAGCGATACCGTTCCCGTCG
>JAHDFR010000052.1:12155-19724 GCA_020628065.1 Acidimicrobiales bacterium | reverse complement strand
CAGTCGGGCCTGAGCGCCGAGATAACACGCGAGTTCAGCGATACCGTTCCCGTCGACCAGGTCATTGACACCAACCCTAAGCCTGGTGATCCGGTACCGGCAGGCTTCCAGGTTGTCCTGCTGATCTCAAACGGTCCTTCGCAGGTTGTGGTGCCTCCGGTAGCCAACCTGTCGGCGGCCGACGCCGACTCGGTGCTGCGTGGCTCCGGGTTTACCAACATCGTGCAGGTTGGTGAAGGCTCGGCGTCGATTCCGCAGGGTCAGGTGATTCGCACGGAGCCGGCGGCCGAGACACCGTACGCATTGGATCAGGAGATTCGCCTGATCGTGTCTGACGGCCCACAGCCGGTGCAGATGATTAACCTGATCGGTCGTGCCCCTGAGGCGGCTCAACAGTGGCTGACCGAGAACGAGCTTGTTCCGCAAATTGAAGAAGTTCCTTTAGCCACCGGCGATCCGAACATCGGTCTGGTGTTCAACCACTTCCCCGAACCCGGGCAACCGGCCTTCCAGGGAACGCAGGTCAAGCTGCTCATCGGTGTCGACTCCGGCACGACCACCACCGACACCACGGTGCCGACCACGGAAACCACCGACACCACGACTGAGACCACGGCACCGGAGGAGACGACCTCCACCGAGACCACGGTTGAACCGGACGACGGCTAGGCCCCGATCGGGGAACGCCACCACCTATCTCAAGTGCCTATCTCAAGTGAGGGTCATGTGATTCGTATTGGCGTGCTTGCCGCATCCCGTATTGCCGACAAGGCTGTGGTTGCCCCGGTTTCGCAGATCGACGGTGTCGAAATCTCGGCGGTCGGCGCCCGCGATGCTGCTCGGGCGGCTGAGGCTGCTGAACGTTGGGGTGCGGCTCACAGCTACGGTTCGTACCGGGAGTTGGTCGAGTCCGACCAGGTCGACGCCATCTACATTGGGACGCCGGCCACGTTACACCGTCCCTGGACGCTGGCCGCCTTGGCCGCCGGCAAACATGTGCTGTGCGAGAAGCCGCTGGCGGCCAACGCTGAAGACGCGGCAGTGATGGCCGAGGCCGCTGATGCCTCCGGCCTTGTGGCTATGGAGGCGTTTCACTGGCGGTATCACCCGTACGCTCAGCAAATCAAAGACGTGATTACCTCCGGCGAGATCGGCGACATCCGTCGGATCGAGTCACGGTTCGACATCGGCGAGGGTGGTATTCCGCAAGGGGACATTCGCTGGCAGTACCCCCTTGGCGGCGGGGCGCTTATGGATCTCGGATGCTACCCGATTCAGTTTGTTCGCTGGGCCGCCGGCGACGACCCTGAGGTGGTATCGGCGTCGGCCATCTGCCCAAACGATGATGGGGTCGACGGACAGTTGGAAGCCGAGCTGGCCTGGCCGGCGTTGGGGGCCAGCGGTCGTATCCACACGTCGATGATCGCCGAGTTCGACGGTGCCGAGAACGACCTGGTGGTCACCGGGACTAAAGGAACACTGACGGCGGTGAATCCCCTGGCTCCTCAGAACGGAGCGAGCTTGACGGTTGACACCGAGTCCGGTTCCCGCACCGAAGAGGTGGACGACTCGGCCACCTACTTCCACCAACTGGTGGCCTTCGCCGACGCCATCAACAACGGCACGGCGTTCCCGACCACCATGGGCGACGGTGTAACCAATATGGCCATCATCGACGCCTGTTATCAGGCCGCCGGCCTCGAGCCGAGGCCTCGGCATCCTTAACCGGTTGTCGAAGACTCGACGGCCAGCCCAAGCCAGTTGGCCAGCATCTGTTTGCCACCCGAGGTGAGCACTGATTCTGGGTGGAACTGCACACCTTGAACGTCGAGTGTTCTGTGCCGCATACCCATGATGATTCCGGAGTCGGTTTCGGCCGTGATCTCCAATTCATCCGGTAATCCGTCGCGTTCAACGATGAGCGAGTGGTAGCGAGTGGCTTCCACCGGACTGGGCAGTCCGGCGAACACGCCGATGTCGTGGTGGCGGACGAACGAGGTTTTTCCGTGCATCAACTCCGGTGCCCGTGAGACCACGCCTCCGTACACATGACCGATGCACTGATGACCTAAACACACGCCGAGGACGGGGATGCGCCCGGCGAAGTGGGTGATGGCGTCGTTGGAGAGGCCGGCGTCTTCCGGTCGCCCCGGCCCGGGCGACACCAGTAGGGCGTCGGGTGCCATGGCGTCGAGTTCTTCCAGCGTTGCTTTGTCGTTTCTCACCACCACCGGTTCCATGCCCATCTCGCCCAGGTATTGCACCAGGATGTAGACGAACGAGTCGTAGTTGTCGATGACGAGAACACGCTTGGTCACGGTGTCAGCGTAGTAGAATCATCACCGTGGTTCGTCAGGATAAGTCCAAGTCGGGTCGGGTGACCGCCAAGGGTACGGTGCCCCACAACCAGGCCAAGGCTGCCAGCTTCGCCGCTGAAACCGAAGGTCGAGTGGTGGTGTCCGACGATGATCGCTCGTCGATCATCGTTCCCATCATCATGTTCGGTACCTTCATCGTGGGTGGCTTGATGATTCTGCTGAACTACTTGCAGCTCATCGGTGAACCGAGCAACTGGTATTTGCTCGGCGGGCTGGGCTTGATTCTGGTGGGCATTGTCATGGCCACCCAGTACCGCTAGAACACGGTTCATCGGGCGTCAACAACCACACACCATCAGTAGATGGCTGTGGATAACCCGTTGCGGCAATATGGGTCAATGTCCACAGATTGTCTCAGCTTCGCCATGCAGTCGAAAATCAATAGTGAAATAGACTGTTTCGATATGAACAGCTTGTAACTAGTTGTGCGGCTACCGCCGCACTTATCCACAGCATGTGGATTGTGTGGATAGCTGGTTGCAGCGGGAAACGACGGGACCTGAACGCGCTAGAGGGCGTCTTCGGCCGTGGCCGTCAGCTCCATATCTTCGGTGCAGTGCCGGGGAGCTTCCGGCACTTCGTCATTGGCCAGCGTCATTCGGATCTCGGTACCACACACGGTGCATCGATATTTGAGCTTCACCCGACGAAGCTCTCCTGGTGGGGGAGCCTCGGGAATCGGTCGGGCAAACGTCCCCAGGACGGCGAACCCGATCCGGAGAATGGCCAACATGGCCAGCACGGTGATCAACACTCGCAGCGGAGCGAAACCGGCCCACAGGAGACCGATGGCGATAGTGGCCCCAATTGCCAGCAGGATCCGGTTGCGCCGACGTAGAACCGCTTGGTCGCGAAGACGGGCAGCGGACTCGACCGGGCGGTCGTCGTCGTCGATTCTGTCGGGGAGGTCAGTGACCGGCTCGAAGTCGCTCACACTTAAATTGTATATTGGGCGCAGTCCAACCCTCCCTACCGAACTCATAGCCAAACCAGAAAGGGCCTGTGATGGAGAAGACCATCGACGAAGTTGTCGAGGGACAAACCGTCCCCAAACTGTTTTTGAACACCCTTGCCAACCACGGTGACCGGGTGGCACTTCGTTGGAAGGTCGGTGACGGCTGGGACGAAATGACCTTCAGCGAGCTGGGGGACAAGGTGGCCCGGGCCGCCACCGGTCTGGCTGCTCTCGGTCTAGGCCACGGCGACCGGATTGTCATGATGATCCGCAACCGGCCGGAGTTCCACGTCATCGACACGGCTGCGCTTTTCCTGGGTGCCACCCCGGTGTCGATCTACAACTCGTCGGCAACCGATCAGATTGCATACTTGGCCGGCGACGCTGAGGCCAAGTTGGCCATCGTTGAGGACAAGGGCTTCTATGACTTGTTCACCTCGGCCCGCAGCGAACTGCCGAACCTCGAGAAGCTTGGGATCATTGACGGTGACGGGGTCTCCGACGCCGACTTCGCCTATGACAGCCTGCTCGAGAACGACCCGATCGACTTGGCGAGCGCGGCCGAAACCGCTCAGCCCGACGATCTGGCCACTCTCATCTACACCTCCGGGACCACCGGCCCATCGAAGGGTGTCATGTTGGATCACGCCAACATCGCCTGGACCACCGAGTGCCTCTTCCGGGCCTTCGAGCTGGATGACATGGTTGGTAAGCGTCTGGTCAGTTACCTGCCGATGGCTCACATCGCTGAGCGTATGACCAGCCACTACAACCTGTTGGCCCACGCCCTTGAGGTCAGCACCTGTCCTGATCCGACGCTGTTCGCCGCTTACGCCGGCGAGGTGAAGCCCAACATCATGTTCGGCGTGCCCCGAGTGTGGGAGAAGATCTATGCCGGAGTCAACGCCGCGGTGGCCGCCGATCCGGAGAAGCAGAAGGCGTTGAATGAGGCCATCGAAGCAGCAGCTCCGATCGCCGAGAAGATGACCTGGGGTGAGGCGTCGGAAGAAGAGATTGAGACCTACAACTTCTTGGACGCTGTGGCCTTCTCCACCGTGCGGGAACTGGTGGGCCTTGATCAGCTCGACTCGGCCATCACCGGCGCCGCGCCCATCCCGGCCGAGATGTTGAGTTGGTTCCGCACCATCGGCGTTCCCCTGTCGGAGATCTACGGGCTTTCGGAGACCTCGGGCCCCATGACCTGGGCGCCGTACAAGGTGAAGGCGGGCTCCGTCGGTCACGCTTGCCCCGGGGTTGAGGTTCGCCTGGCCTCCGACGGCGAGGTCCAGTGCCGGGGTGGCAACGTCTTCCGGGGCTATCTGAACCAGCCGGAGAAGACGGCTGAAGTCATGGACGGCGAATGGTTCTGCTCCGGTGATATCGGCGAAATCGACGACGACGGCTACCTGAAGATCGTTGACCGCAAGAAGGAACTGATTATCACCGCCGGCGGCAAGAACCTATCACCGTCAAATTTGGAGGCGGCTCTCAAGATGATCCCGCTGGTGGGTCAGGCCATGGCCATCGGCGATCAACGTCCGTTCGTGTCGGCCCTAGTGGTGCTCGATCCTGACGCTGCCGGCATTTGGGCCGCCGCTCACGATTGTTCGCATCTGTCAATGACCGAGCTGGCCGAACACTCCGATCTGGTGGCCGAGGTCGAAGCTGCACTCCCCGGCGCAATGAAGGAATTCAACAACGCCGAGAAGGTCAAGAAGATTCGGATCTTGGGCGAAGAATGGATGCCCGACACCGACCTGTTGACTCCGACGTCGAAGCTGAAGCGCCGCGGGATCGTGACCCGCTTCGCGGTTGAAATCGAAGAGTTGTACACATAGACGGCTAGTCGGGCACGGTCCCGGACGGAGGAACCGAGATGGCATTGGAGTCTCACGGCGGCCGCTTGGCCGCCCGCGCCCTTAAGGCCGCCGGAGTCGAGTGCGTGTTCACTCTCTCCGGTGGGCACGTGATGGGCATCTACGACGGGTGCCTGGATGAGGGCATCAAGGTGGTCGATGTTCGCCACGAACAGGCGGCGGTCCACGCCGCCGACGCTTGGGCCCGACTCAACCCGGGCAAGGTCGGGGTCGCCATCTTGACCGCCGGGCCCGGTGTTACCGACGGAGTCACGGGCGTGGCCAACGCCTGGCGGGCCAATTCGCCGATTGTGGTGTTCGGTGGTCAAGGCCCGTTCAGCAACCTACGGCGAGGCTCGTTGCAGGAAATGGATCACGTTTCGGTGATGAAACCCATCACCAAGTGGGCCGATGCTTGTTATCAGACCGAGCGCATTGGCGAGTATGTGGAGCTGGCGGTTCGTAACGCTTTGAGCGGGGTGCCCGGCCCGTCGTTCCTGGAGATACCGATGGACGTCCTGCACGCCCCGGTTGACCTCGATGACGCCCCGATGCCCAGGTTCCGGGACTACCGGGTGGCTTCGGCCGCCCCTAGCGGCCTGCTGGCCGAGGCGGCCGAGATTTTGGCCGGAGCGGAACGCCCCATGCTGATGGCCGGTACCGCACTTCGCTGGTCCGACGGCGGTCCGGCCTTGATCCGGTTTGTCGAACAGACCGGTATCCCGTGTTACACCAACGGCATGGGTCGAGGGCTGCTACCCATGAACCATCCGGGATTCTTCTCCACTAGTCGAAAGCAGGCGTTGGGTGAGGCCGATGTGGTGGTGCTGGCCGGTACACCGCTTGACTTCAGGATGCGTTACGGAGGCTCCATCGGATCCGATGCCAGGATCATTCAGCTGGATCTGGATGAAACGTTGATTGGCCAGAACCGTTCGGCCGACGTCGGTCTGGTCGGCAATCTGGGTGTGAACCTGGACGAGTTGGGCGCCAAGCTGGGTGCACTGCCGGACCAGTTCGGCCCGGCATGGGCCGCTTGGTCCCGACGCCTTCGAGCAGCGGAAGACGAGGCCGCCGCCGCTCAGGCCTCTCAGCTGAACTCTGACGAGGTGCCGGTCGACCCGCTGCGGTTGTGTCGTGAGATCGCCGACTTCGTCGCTACCGACGACGAGATGATCGTCATTGGTGATGGCGGTGACATCGTGGCTCAGGCCTCCAAGGTGCTGAAGGTGCCGCCGAACGGTACATGGATGGATCCCGGCCCGTTGGGAACACTCGGTGTCGGTATGCCCTTTGCTCTTGCCGCCCAGCTGGCCAACCCCGATAGGCGGGTGCTGATCATCTACGGCGACGGATCGTTTGGCCTCAACGGATTTGAGTACGACACCGCGGTGCGGTTCGGTCTGCCGATTGTCGGGGTGGTGGGCAACGACGGCGCCTGGGGCCAGATGATGCGCCCCCAAGCCATGATCTACGGCTCGGACCGTCTGGTGGCAACCCAGCTGGAGTACACCCGCTACGACAAAGTGGTGGAGGCTCTGGGTGGTCACGGTGAGCACGTGACCGAACCGGGCGAGATAGGCCCTGCGCTCCAACGAGCCTTCGACTCGGGCAAGCCGGCTCTGGTCAACGTCGAAATGCGTCGCGACGTCGACGGCATGAAGGGCTCAACCTACGTGTAGTAGCGTCAGGGGAGATTTGGCGGCTAGGGGAACATTCCGCCTGAGTCCGGCGTCTTAGGTTTTGTGAGCGAACGTACGGCCGAAACCGGCAGTCGGCTTGAGCTGGCGGGATGCGTCGATGATGACGGCTGGCCGATCGAGCTGGTGGATCTCTTTCGCTCACGCCGTCACGAATTGACCCGCCTCGCGTACCTGCTCACCGGTCGGGCGATGGTGGCTGAGGAGATCGTCCAGGAAGCGTTCATTGGGACGTTTCGCTCCTGGGCTTCGGTACAGACGCCGTGGCGCTACCTCCGTACTGCGGTGGTCAACGGTTGCCACAGCTGGGGACGTCGGCAGTCGGTCGTCAGAGCCCACCCGCCGGATGACCCGGGGCACGACCAACTCGAGCCGGACGAGTTATGGGACGCGCTGCAGACGTTGGAGGAGGATCGGCGAACCGCCATTGTCTTGCGCTACTACCTTGATCTGCCGCACGCCGAGATCGCCGAACTGCTCGGATGCCCGGCCGCCACTGTGCGCACATCGATTCATCGAGGTCTCAAGCAGCTGCGAAAGGAGATCGAGCTGTGAGTGGCACCGAAATCAAACTCGACAACGAGTTTGAAGATCAACTGCGTGAGATGCTTCGCCGGCGAGCCAACGACATCTCCGTGCTGCCTGAGCAGCTTGATCTTCAGCACATGGGCGGTCGTCGG